>JBBQQS010000151.1:0-10457 GCA_038215525.1 Bryobacterales bacterium | reverse complement strand
GGCCGGTGCGGACGGCGATCCAGGCCATCCGCCGGATGGTGGATGACGCGAATATCTACTTTGCCGAGCAGCCCGTTTCCGCGCTCGATCTGGCTTGGCTAGCCGAAGTGCGCCAGCAAGTGAGCGTGCCGGTGATGGCGGACGAAAGCTGCAACACCCCGCAGGACGCGATGGCGATTGCCCGGGCCGGCGCCGCGGACATCCTGTCGGTTTATGTGGGAAAGGGCGGCGGCATCGGCCCGGCACGCAAGATCACCGCGCTGGCAGAAGCGGCCGGCCTCACTTGCACCGTTGGCAGCAATCTGGAATTGGGCGTAGCCAGCGCGGCGATGGCCCATCTGGCCGCCGCCTGCCCGGGGATCGGCGCCGAGGAGTTTCCTTGTGACATTCTGGGTCCGCTGGGCTACGAGCATCACCTGCTGGCGGAACCGATCGAGTTCAAGGACGGAGCGGTCAGGGTGCCGTCGGGGCCTGGTTTGGGCGTGGAGCTCGATGAGAAGATGCTCGCGCATTTTCGCTGTTGAGCTTCTCTTCCGCGACGCATCGGGCCCGAACTTTTGCCGGTGTCGGCGCATCGACATGCGGATTCGGTGGTCAAGTCCCAGTCAAACCTGGCTTTGCGAGCCCTTCTCCCGGCCGCGCCGGGACCGCTCTTCAACGGAGGAAGCACGTCATCCGGTTGGCAGCTCGACTCTTCGTTTGTTGCAGTTGGCGCGTGGTGGACGAGGCGATAGGGACCGGGACGCACGGAAGTGTATGTGCTAATCTGTACATACGCAATGGTTCTTTGAATGGGATGAGACTAAGAACCGAAGCAATTTCCTGAAGCACGGTGTCGATTTTCAAACCGCGCAGTTGGTTTTCGACGATCCAGGATGCGTCACGTTCATGAGCGAGCCATAGACGGCGAACCGCGATGGCACGCAATCGGCTTTGCGGAAGGAGTGATCTTGCTGGTTGTCGTGCATACCTGTCGCGATTCCGCTACCGGGGAGCTCATCCGCTTCATCGCCGCACGTCAAGCGACTCGTCACGAAAGGAATCTCTATGAAGCAGCTCACAGCTAAGAAACGGGCGAGCCTGCAACGTCTTGCCCAGAGACCAGACCGCGAGATCGATATCTCCGATATCCGCGAGATTCGCCAATTCCCTGCGGACGCGGTGATCGGCAAGTTCTACCGGCCGAAAAAGCAGAGCGTGACGCTCCGCTTGGATGCGGATATTCTTGCTTGGCTGAAGTCCTCCGGCGAAGGCTATCAGACTCGCGTAAACACATACCTGCGGAAACTCATGACAAAACGCGCGTCATAATTCGCGACCCTAGGTCGATAGCCATCGTGGTCGATTACCCGCCATCGGTCGCGCTGTCGACCGCGAAATGGAACCGAGGGAGTCGTCGTACCAACTGGCGGATAGGCGAACCACCTGCCATGGCACCTTGATGAGGCGGGTTCCTCCAGTGTCGAGCTGATTGAGACGATATTATATTGTTTAGTGCGTTGAGGGGTGGGCCGTCCCCGTGGACTGATCGTGCCGAGAGGCAGCGTAGAGGTTAACCACATACCGCACCTTCAGCGGATTACCGAGCCAGTTTTTTGCAGAACTTGCCGTTGATCCTGAGTTCGGGGCCGCGGGGGTGCCTTACCTTGAAAGATTATCTACAAATCGACTGGACCAAGGAGCACGATACTCCCACCGGCCGCCCCATCCAGATCGCCAATTCGCTTGACGAACAGACCGGCGCACCCATAGCGGGATTGCTTTGAAGCCCGAATGGGCGCTCATTGCCTACCTGTGGGTGGCTTATGCCCTCAACCATGCCGATCGCCAAGTGGTCTACACCCTGTTTCCCGCGCTGCAACAGACGTTCGGCTTTAGCGATGCCACGCTCGGGCTCACGGGGGCGCTCTTCTTGTGGGTCTACGGCGCGTTCTCGCCTATCGCCGGCATCCTGGGCGACCGCTTCTCCCGGGTCAAACTGGTAGTCGGCAGCCTGATCGTCTGGAGCACCTTCACCATCCTCTCGGGCCTAGCCCCCAATGGCTCGTCGCTGCTCGCCTGCCGCGCCCTGCTGGGCATTTCCGAGTGTTTCTTTATGCCGGCGGCTTTCGCGCTGATGGCGAACGCCCATGGACCGCAAACGCGATCCCGCGCCATCGCCATCTTCGCCAGCAGCCAAATGTTTGGCGTCGCCCTTGGTGGATCGATCAGCGGATGGATCGCGCAGGAGCTACACTGGCGATTCGCTTTTATCCTGCTGGGCGTCTGCGGCATCCTTTTTGCCCTTCCGCTGTGGAGCTTCCTGCGGCAAGTCCCCGCCCACTTTACCAGCTTCGGCAGCGGCCAACCGGCATCGCTTCAGAGCTTCTGCGCCCTCTTCCGCGTGCCTTCGTTGCGCGCCGTCACCATCTTCGTTTCGGTGGCGACTTTCGGTTTGTACCTGGTTTACACGTGGCTGCCCACGTTTCTGTTCGATCGCTTTTCGCTCAGCCTCGCGCGGGCTGGATTCGAAGCCAGCTTCTATCCGCAGGTGGGAACGGCGGTGGGCCTGTTCGCCGGCGGCTTCGCGGCCGATCTGCTTTATCTGAAACGCAAGTCTGCTCGCTTCTGGATCATCCTGGTCGCTTTTCTGGGCTGCAGCCCCTGCATCTATCTGATCGGCGCGGGCGCCACGCTCGCCGCTACCCGCGTCGCCGCCGTCTGTTTCGGATTCTTCGCGGGCTTCGTTTCCGCCAACCAAGCGGCCAGCGCTTTCGATGTCGTGCCTGCCGCGCAGCGCGCTACCGCCGTGGGTGTGCTCAACGTAACGGGCGCTACCATCTCCGGCTTCGCTCCCTACTTTGGGGGGCTTGCCCGCCGCACCATCGGCATCGGGCAACTGATGGCCTTTGCCAGCATGGCTTACCTCGCCACCAGCCTCATCATCCTCTACGCGATCCTGCGCCATTTCGACCGGGACCGAAAAGAAGCGCTACGCCAGGAAGCGCCGTAGTACGTTACGCGTAACGGTTGCTACGTGAGAATCGCAAAAGAGGGCTGAAACCCAAGTGATGGAGCCGACTGAGAACACCGCGCCATCGCCACCAGGCTCGTGATAGACGATCTCCGAGCCGCCCTCGTCCGGGTTGGTGCCCTTCGCCAGCAGCCGCGTATTCGCGGGCGAAGAGGCACTGCGCTTATCGGTTTCGTGTCCCGACGCTCCCCCAGGAATCCGCTCATGCAGCGTCTGCTGGCCGAATTCGGCGCCCTTTTTAAGCCCGGTGCCTTCGAAGATCCAATGGTCCGGATCGATGACGCGGTAAGGCGCGGCCGTCATGATGCCCGCGTCTGTGCAGACCACGCCCAGCAGATTGGCTTCCGACTCGAGCGTTCGGTGCAGGCGGCTCTCGTACTCAACCGTGCCGTCTTCCGAAACCCCGCCCAGTTCGCCGTGCAGACTGCGCAAATGCGACAGGCAGCGCATCGTGCCATCAGGCAGGAACAGCACCTCGCAATTGAGACCGTTCCCGCCCAGATACATCAGGCGGCCGCCACGCTCAAACACCCAACGCTTCACACGCAGATACATCTCCCGCGACCAATACTCAGGATGCACCGCCAGGATCAGCACCCGGTAGGCATCGAGGGGGAGCGTGCCGTCATGCAACTGCGCGTCGGCGTAGAGGTCGTAATCGAAACCTTCCTGCTCAAGCCAACCATACAGCCGCCATTCGCCGGGCGCTTGTCCGCATTGCACGCGGCCTTGCACCGGGGCGGTAACTTCGCCGCTGTCAAAGATGTGATTATTCGGCTCCGGACGATCGAACGACAGCGGCAGAAACTCTTCGTCTTGCGCTTTCCAACTGCCGAAGGGGGTTGGGTCATGGTAACGGTGAAGGTCCTGGCGGGCGTTGACGACCGGGCGGGCCGGCAGGTGGTCAGCGTTCACATAGTTACTGCGTCCACCAAAGTTGTTGTAAGCGTTCCAGGTGTTGGTGGAGGCGAGCACCGCGATCTTCGCCCGCGGAGCGCGGGGCGCCACCACCCAGGGCCAGGAGAAGAACCGTCCGGAAGGCGTTCGCGCTTGCACATAGTAAAGGCCAGACCGTTCGGGCGCCACCAGGATCGGCTTCGCCGGATAGCCATCCTGATTCCAGCCCACGCCCGTTTGCGTGAAGTCATGATCCGGCAGAATCTGCCGGTTGGCTTGCGGGCCGTGTTCGTCGATCCAGCCGATCATCGAGACATACTCCCGGCGCAGCCCGTAGCGCCAAAGCGTGAGCTGGTATTGCTCGATCGCATGCACCCGGTATTCCGAAGCCTCGCCCCCGCGCACCCACTTGGGCCACATGTATCCCAGCAGAGTGTCGGCGAGTAAGCGGAACTGCGGCGGCTCCCCACCCAGTTGCACCACCGAAGCCTTCGACCCATAGCCGGCTTTCGCCAAGGTCACGCGGAATTGGCCCGGGGCCAGATCGCCATAGAAGATTCCCCGCGGCGAGGAGCGCAGCAGGGTGACCTCACCCGTCGTCATCGATTCAAACTCGGCTGCCACATCGGGCAGCGCCACATACATTTCATCGCTCACCAAGGCTGGTGGTTTCATCAGAGCCGTTAGTATGCCATTTTGTTCGCGATAGCGTCCAGCCTGGGCTATGCTGAATTCGTTATGATCGACGTCCATAGCCACTATTGGGAATACCCGGAGCATTTCTCGGAAGATTTCAAGCAGCAAGCTCGCCGCGCCCGGGGCGACGTCGAAGTGGACCTCACCGTGCGCTGGAGCGACTATCAAGCCACCGCCGCCACCTGCGACAAGACGATCGTCTTTGGCGGCAAGGCCAAACTATCCGGCCTCTGGGTGCCCGATCGCGAAGTCGCCCGCTACGTGGCCGCCCAGCCCGACAAGCTAGTCGGCTTCATGGCGCTCGATCCGACCCAACCCGGCTGGCAGGACGAAATGATCGAAGGCCACCAGAATCTGAAGTTGAAGGGCATCAAGCTGATGCCGATGTACGCCAACTTTCTGCCGCAGGATCGCCGCTTCGACTATCTGTGGGAGTACGCCACCCGCCACGGGCTGCCCGTCCTGCTCCATACCGGCACGACGTTTATCTCCCAGGCACCGCTCGAATGCACTCTACCCCGCCATCTCGACGAAGTCGCCACGCGCTACCCCGACGTGAAGATGATCCTGGCGCACCTGGGCCATCCCTACGAAGGCGAATGCGTGGCCACCATCCGCAAGCACCCCAACGTCTACGCCGACTGCTCCGCATTGCATTACCGTCCCTTCCAGAATTACCAATCGCTGATGCTGTTGCAGGAGTACGGCGTCTGGCACAAGCTGCTATTCGGCACCGACTATCCGTTCACGACGGTGGACGCTACGCTAAAGGGCATGCGGGGCCTGAACGACATGCTGGAAGGCACTCGCCTGCCCCGGCTCAACAGGGAGCATATGGAAGCCATGTTTGAGCGCGATTCCCTAACGCTGCTCGGCATCGATGTTTAGGCGCTGGGTTTAAGTGCTGGGCGACGGGCTTTGATGCCACCAGCCCGCCCGCTTAAACTGGAAGCAGATGAGAATCGTTTGGCGTTTTCTGCCCGATCTGTTCGCGATTGTGGCGGGGGGCGTGGCGGGCTTCTGGTTGCAGCGCTGGTTTCTGCCGGGCAGGCGCTGGCTGCTCTATCCGGTGTTGGGGCTGATTGCGGCGGGCGCTCTGCTGGACCTGCATCTGCTATCTGGCGCGACGCCAGCGCAGTGGGAGATCGCCGTGCGCGGTGGGGCCTTCGCCTTGGCGGCGGCTTTCATGGCGACGATGCCCGTCGCGTGGATCGCCCGCCAACGCTTGAGCCAGCAGCCGGATCCGATGCGCCGGAAGCTGCTTAAAGCCGCCGTCGCCGCGCCGATGGTCACCATGGGCTTTGGCCTGATCGCCGCGCGTTTCCGGCCTTTGGTGATTGAGCGGGAACTGCGCATCCCTGGCCTGCCGGCAGACCTTGAGGGGGTGAAACTCGCCCAGATCTCCGACATTCACCTGAGCCCCTTCCTCTCCCGGCAGGACCTGGCGCGGGCCGTCGACCTCGTTAACGAAACGAAGCCGCACATGACCTTCGTCACCGGCGACCTTATCACCGGCTCGCGCGATCCGATCGACGCTTGCCTCACCGAACTCGCGCGTCTGAAGGCTACGGATGGCGTCTATGGCTGCCATGGCAACCACGAGTTGTACATCAACGCTGAGGCCTACGTCACCGAGCAGGCTGCGCGCTACGGCATGCGCTTTCTTCGCGACCAGCGCGTGACGGTGCGCTTCGGCCAAGCCAACCTGAATCTGGCGGGCGTCGATTACCAGAAGCGGGGCAAGCCGATGCTGCGCGGCGTCAGTGAGCTGGTGGTGCCGAACGAATTCAACCTGCTGATGTCGCATACGCCAGAGGCCTTTCCCACGGCGCAAAAGCAAGGCTGGGACTTGATGCTCTCGGGCCACACGCACGGCGGGCAACTGAATCTGGAGCTATTCGGCGAGCAACTGAACCTGGTGCGCTTCTTCACGCCCTACACTTATGGCCTTTTTGAAGAGCAAGGCTCCCACCTTTGGGTGACGCGCGGGTTGGGGACGGTGGGCATTCCGGCGCGGATCGGGGCGCCGCCGGAGGTGGTGGTGCTGAAGCTGATGAAGGCTTAGCGCTTCTGGACAGTGTTCATTTTCGGACACCGATGCGTGAAAACGGAGTGCTTGGTGCAGCGGTCGCGCTCATTTTCAAGGACTTAGAACGGCCCCCGGACTGCAAGTATCCCGCGCGTGCCCGCCATACTTATCTGCGATGACCAGCCCGATGTCCTGATCGCCTTACAGTTGCTCCTGAAAGCCGCCGGCCACGAAGCCAGAACCGCCGATACCCCGCGCGGCCTGTTGACCCAACTGGCGGCGCGGCCGTTTGACCTGGTGCTGACCGACATGAACTTCAGCCGCGACACGACGTCCGGGCGCGAAGGCCTGGAATTGGTGGAGCGAATTCGCCGCGGAACATCGCCGCCGCCGGTGGTGGTGATGACCGCTTGGGGCGACATCGACCTGGCCGTGGAAGCCATGCGGCGTGGCGCGGCGGACTTCGTCACCAAGCCCTGGGATAACGCGCGGCTGTTGGCCACCATCGACCGCTGCCTGGCTCAAGCGCGCGGCGTGCAAAGCGAGATGGAGATCGCCCGCAGCGTGCAGCAGAAGCTGTTGCCGGTGGCCGAGCGGCAATTCGGCAAACTGAACCTGCGGGCCGAGTTTGAGCCCGCGCACGAGATCGGCGGCGATTACTACGACTTCCTTGAGATCGACGGCGAGCGCCTGGGCATCCTGCTGGCCGATGTCTCGGGAAAAGGCGTGCCGGCGGCGCTGCTGATGGCGAATCTGCAGGCGCTTTTTCGGGCGCAATCGCCGGAGATGTTGGCCCAGCCGGGTCCGCTGCTTGAGCGGGTGAATATGCTGTTCCACGCCTCCACGTCGCCGGAGCACTACGCCACTATATTCTACGGCGTTTATGCGGACGGCGAGCTACGATATGCCAGCGCGGGCCACGTGCCGGCGACGTTGACGCGGGCTTCGGGCGAGGTGGAGTCCCATGGGCCGACGGGGACGGTGGTGGGTTTGTTCGCGCGGGTGACGATGGAGGAGTCCGTCTTGAGGCTCGGGCCGGGCGATCGTTTGTCGATTGTCTCCGATGGCGTCACCGAGCGGGACATCGTGGAGGATGATCGCACTACCGTGGAGCTTTGGCAGTAGGTTTGCCGGCTACGATCCGTACGCGGACGGGCTTGGCTTCCGGCTTTACCGGGATGGGGCGGCAGACCAATTGCACCGACTCGGGCGCGGAGATGATCCGCGCGATGCCGCGTTCGCCTTCGGCACCGGTGATCACCAAAAGCTTCGGCGAGGGCGCGTAGAGCTCGAGGACACGCAGGGTGGTGGGGCCGACGGTGCAAAGCACGAGGAGTTCCTGGTCTTCCTTGAGGGCATTCTGCATGGCTTGTACCTGGGCCATGACGATGGCAGAGAGACTATCGGGCTCCGCGGCTGGAGTTTCGCCGGGCCGCAGACCCTCCATCACTTCCATCACCTGGTTGCCCAGGGCTTCGGCGGCGAGTTGTTTGGTAATGGCTCCGATGCTCATGCTGCATTTTAGCCCGGGCTAGAGGTCCATTTGGGTTCCGATTTCGACTACCTGGCGATAGGGTAGGCCAAAGTAACGGTCCGCCGTGACGGCGTTGCGTTGTAGAAAGGCAAATATGGTTTCGGCAAAGACGCCCATCTGGCCGCGCTGGGAGGCGATGAAACTCTCGCGCCCGAGATAGTAAGTGACTTCAAACCCTGGAAACGGAATATTGGCTTGCCGCACGGCCTGCGCTAACACTTCGGGCACGCGGGGCTCTTCCATAAAGCCGAAGCGGATCACGACGCGGTAGAAGCCGTCTTCGGGCCGGGTGACCGCGAAGCGCTCAGTTTCGGGCACCACCGGGCGATTGGCCGTTTGCACGGTGAGCAGGATCACAGTTTCCTGCAGCACGCGGCTGCGCTCCACGTGATGCACCAATACCGGCGGCAGCATCTCGGCGCTCGATGCCATAAATACCGCCGTCCCCGGCACGCGCGTCACGAGCCGGGCGTCCAGGCGCTTCTGTGCGGACTGTGCGGTGGGGAAGCGCACGGCATACTTATTAGCAATCAAGGTCCGGCCGCGGTTCCAAAGCACCATCACCACCATGATCGCGGCGCCGATTAACAGGGGCACGTAGCCGCCGTCGGCGAATTTAAATAAGTTGGCCCACAGGAAAGGTAAGTCAGTCGCCAGAAAGAGGATTAACAAGGGCAGCGCTTTCGCTAACGGCCAACCCCAGCTTTCGCGGATGACGACATAGTAAATCAAAGAGGTGAAGACCATCGTGCCGGTAACCGCGAGCCCATAAGCCGCCGCCAACTTAGGGGATTCGCGGAACAACACCACGAGTAAGATACAGCCGATCGCGAGTAAGTAATTTACTTGCGGAATATAGATCTGCCCCTGCGAATCGTGCGACGTGTGTTTCACCCGGACGCGCGGGAAATAGCCCAATTGCATTGCCGATCGGGTGAGGGAAAACGCCCCCGAAATGAGGGCCTGGGAGGCGATCACCGTGGCCAGGCTCGATAGTACGACCAGCGCGTATGTCGCCATACCTTTGGGCACCATGGAGAAGAAGGGGTTCGAAAACGTAGCCGGCTCCCGCAACGCATGCGCCCCTTGGCCGAAGTAAGCGAGTAACAGCGACGGCATCACCAAGCCCACCCACATCCAGCGGATCGGCCGGATGCCGAAGTGCCCCATGTCGGCATAGAGCGCCTCGCCGCCGGTGACGGCCAACACGACGGAAGCCAGAATGTGCAATCCGCCCCAGCCATGGCGAGCAAAGTAACTCACGGCGTGCCACGGCAGCAGGGCGGCGAGGATTTCCGGGTCGTGGCTGAGGTGATAAATGCCCAACGTCGCCAGGGTGCCGAACCAGATCACCATCACTGGCCCGAACAACTTGCCCACCGCCTCCGTGCCCCGGCTCTGAATCGCAAACAGCCCGACGAGGATGAGTACGGTAAGTGGCACGACGTAGGCATGGAGGTCTGGATTGGCGAGTTCCAGACCTTCGACGGCGCTGAGCACGGAGATCGCCGGCGTGATCATGCCGTCGCCGTAGAGCAGCGCCGCGCCGGCCACGGCCAGCACGGCCACCAGGGGAATCCGGCCTGGTTTGCCCGCGCGCATCTGCTTGGGCGCCAGCGCCAACAGGGCGAAGATTCCACCTTCGCCATTGTTGTCCGCCTTCATGATGAAGACCAGGTACTTGACGAAGACCACCATCGTCATCGCCCAGAAGATGAGAGAGAGAATGCCGAAGAGATCCTCGCGGCTGGCGGGGTGTCCGCTTTGATGGGCCGCGGCATGCAGGCACTCTTTCAGGGTGTAGAGCGGACTGGTACCAATGTCGCCGAACACGACCCCCAAGGCCCCCAACGCTAGAGCGGCAAAGCTACCCCCGTGAGGCGCTGGTTCCTCGTGCGAATGATGATCGGCCATGTAGCCTAGTCTAGCGCCGGAGACGCCAATTGCCGCCCGTGATCGCGCACGTCGATCGGCCATTCGCGGATCTCGGCCTCGAAGCGGTCCCGTTGCCGGGCGAAGAGGGCGCGCATGGCCTCTTCGAAACCCGGTTCGTTGCCGGCCATGGCGGAAAGAAACCGATAGGCCGCTTCCTGCGCTTGCCGGGCGCGGTCCTTGTCGGTGCTCAAGTTGCGGGCTGCATCCACCAGGCGGCGCAACGCCGCCGAGGCGCCCCCGGGCTGATGGCCCAGCCAATCCCAATGGCGCGGCAGCAACGTGACCTCCTTCGCGACCACCCCTAGCCGCGGCCGGCCGGCTGAGCGCACGGTCTCAGCCGGAACGTTTGGCTT
>JBBQQS010000150.1:0-10502 GCA_038215525.1 Bryobacterales bacterium | reverse complement strand
CGCTCAGTTGGACCCCGCCGCCCGACGGCGCATCCGCCAGCAGCCGCTGCCGATTCCGTCCCTGATTGAGAACTTCAACCTCCTGGTCAATGAAGCCGACCATGCCCGCACGCTCGACCGCATTCGCGCCGCCGCCGCCCTGGCCCACGATGTCGCGCCGTCGCATCCGCCGCTCTTGCAGACGGTGCTCGGAGGCAAGCCGACCGAGTGGGAGCAAGTGAAGGAACGCATGGCCACCCGCCTCGCCGATTGGGCCCGCGTCGCTGGGGAGAATCACCTGAAACTCGCGGTGAAGTCGCACATCGGTAGCGCTTCCGACACGCCGGAGAAACTCATCTGGTTACTCGACCAAGTGCGCCATCCGGCGCTTAGCGGCATTTACGATTACAGCCATTTCCAGTTACTCGGCCTGGGTCTGCAGCCGACGCTCGACACGTTGTTACCGCGTTCCGCCTTCCTCACCGTGAAGGATGGACGGTTAGTCGACGGTAAGCCCCAGTTTCTCTTGCCGGGCGAAGGCACCGTAGACTACCCTACTTACTTTTCACTCCTCCGCGCCAAGCACTACCGCGGCTGGATGCTGGTGGAGATCAGTCGCCAGTTACAGACTCAGCCCGGCTACGACGCCTTGGCCGCCGCGCGGAAATCCTATCGGAACCTCGCCCCCTTGCTGCGGCAGGCGGGATTGAGATAACGAAGGGGCGCTCTGGTTCGGTTAGGGTCTCCAGGTAAAGCCCGATCGCTTCGCGAATGTTGTTCAGACTCTCTACTACCGTCTGCCCTTGCGAATGGCAGCCCTTTAGTTCCGGGCACCAAGCGTAATAGCCGTCTGCGTCTTTTTCGACTATGACCATTTGGCTCATTCGCCCTACCAGCCCTTCTGCTGCCGCAGTGTCGTGATGTGCGCCAGATGGTGCTTGCCATGCCAGGCGTAAAGCTCCAACTGTCGCGCCAGAGTGTTCTCGCCACTCTCCGGATGGCGGAAAACCCGCGCGAAGGCTTCTTCCGGCAGGCTCTTCCATAGCGAAACCCAGCGCAGATGCAAGGCCTGCAACAACGCCAGCGAAGGCTCAATCGGGCCCAGCTTCGCATCGGCGAGTTCCGCCCATGCGACCTCGTCGTAGGCCTTGATCATCGGCGATTCCTCCGTCAGCGCCCAGCGCGTCCGAATGTAGGCGTTCATATGCGAGTCCGGCAGATGATGCACCACCTGGCGCACGGTCCAGCCGCCTTCGCGATAGGGCGTGTCGAGTTGGGCGTCGCCCAGGCCGGTGATGGCGGCGCGGATTTGGGCGGGCAGATTCGCAAGCTCGCGGATCAGAGTTTGCCGGCGTTCCGGCGAACGTTCTTGGCGGTCCAGAAAAGGTCCAATGGGATAGCGCGGGTCCATCACTGTAGGTTGGCATAAGCTGTAGGGGTGAAGATTGTTCGGGTTGACGCGCACTTGATGAGCTTTCCCTTTGCGGAGCCGATACAGCTGGCCTACCACGGCGGCGACCGGCGCATCGTGAAGCGCGACGCCATGTTGATTCGCGTCGAGACCTCGAACGGCCTCGTGGGCTATGCGCCGGGCTCCGCCACTGAAGCGGTCCGCGACTTAGTCGCCACCGTCATTGCGCCTTACCTCATCGGCCAAACCGTGGCCGATCCCGACGCCCTGCGCGTCCGCTTCACCAGCGACGATCCGCAAGCCGTAAAAGCTTACACGATGGTGGAGGTCGCCCTCTACGACTTAGTCGGCAAACACCGCGGCGTACCGGTGTCCGAGTTACTCGGCGGCCGCGTGCGGGACTCTATCCGTCTCTACGCCAGCGCCGGCATGTACCAATCGCCCGAGTCCTACGCCGAGGAAGCCGTTGGAATCCAGAAGCTGGGCTTCACCGCCTATAAAATGCGCCCCGGGCTCGGCCCCTTGGAAGATGTGCGCGCCGTGGAGTTGATGCGGAAGGCCACCGGCCCTACCTTCGACCTGATGGTGGACGCCCACACCTGGTGGCGCATGGGCGACCACAGTTACAGCGAGCAGACCGTCACCGAAGTGGCCCAGCAAATGGCGGCGCATGAGATCTTCTGGCTCGAAGAGCCTCTGTTACCCGATAAGCACGAAGCCTACGCCCGGCTCAAGGCCCCGGGCATCGTGCCCATTGCCGGCGGTGAGCACGAGCCTGACGAGGCCGGCTTCGCTGACCTGATGGCCCAAGGCTGCGTCGACTACGTCCAACTCGACTTACTCTGCCAAGGCGGGTACAGCCTGGCGCGCCGCGTCTTCGCCGAAGTGGCTCGGCAGAATCTACGCTTCGCCTTTCATAGCTGGGGCACTGACCTTGAGTTGATCACCGCCGCGCAGCTAGGCGTCTGCTGGCCAGATGACGTCGTCGAATGGCTCGAGTATCCCGTCTACACCACGCCCGAGACGAAGAGCATGTACCGCTTCGACCTGGCGCGCGAAATTCTGAAGACCCCGCTCGACATTGAGCGCGGCGAATTGATGGTGAACCGCGCGCCGGGCCTAGGCGTCGAAGTAAATGAGAGCGTGATCACGCGCTACCCCTGGATTCCTGGACCCTGGAGTTACTTCTCGCTTCATTCGCCCGCCGAAACCTTCGCCGTGGTGGGTGACCACAGCATCAAATTCGCATGATCTGGCCGGCTTTGGCCGTAGGCAGCGCCGCAGGTGTCGCGGCGTGGGCCGTGCGCGCGCCGCGTTCGTCGTTATTGGGTCCGGTGATTTGGCAGGGCTCAAAAGAAGCCAATGCCATCGCCCTCACCTTCGACGACGGACCCAGCGAAAGCACGCCCGCCTTGCTCGACCTGCTCGACGAACATCAGGCGAAGGCCGCCTTCTTCGTCATCGGCAGTCACGTGCGCCGCTTGCCGGCCATTGCGCGCGAGATCGTCGCCCGGGGGCATGAGATCGCCAACCACACGATGACCCACGAAGCGCTCTATCTGAAAAGTCGAGACGTCATCCGTCGCGAGGTCCGCCACGCGCAACTCGAAATCGAAGAAGTCACCGGAGTGCGTCCCCGTTGGTTCCGGCCACCGTTTGGCTGCCGCTGGCTTGGCTTGGCCGAAGTGCTCCGCGAGGCCGATTTGCGCATGGTAACGTGGTCCAAGCTCGGCTCCGATTGGCGTTTGCCCGCCTCAGCCATCGCCCAAAAGCTCGAGCGGGCCGCCCGTCCGGGCGCCATCTTCTGCCTGCACGACGGACGCCAATTGGTAGCCAATCCTGACATCGCCGCCACAATCGGGGCCGTTCGCGTTATCATTCCCAGATTGGGGATAATCGGGTTTCGCTTCCCGACCCTGAGCCAAATCATATGCCCGACCCCATCATCGAACGCGTCATCGAAGTAATTGTGAAGACCCAGCACCTGGAGGCCGGCATCGTGAAACCGGAGAGCACCTTCGAGGAACTGAAGATCGACTCCCTCGACGGCCTCCAGATTCTCTTTGCCCTCGAAGAGGAGTTCAACGTTAGCATCCCTGACGACGCGGCCAAGCAACTCCGCAGCGTCACCGATATTGCCAATGGCATCCGCACCCTTTTGGCGGAGGCTCCGGCCGCGACGGCCTAGGCATGATGCGCGTTGCGATCACGGGGATCGGCATCGTTTCGGCGCTTGGGTCTACCCGGCACGCCTTCTGGAACTCCTTGGCCAATGGGGTCAGCGGAATTCGGCCCATTGAGTCGGTAGATTGCGCCGGCCTCAAAATACGCCATGGCGCCGAAGTGGCGGGCTTTGAAGCTTGCGATTATTTTGAGGACAAAGAGCTCGACCACCTGGATCCCTTCGCTCAGTACGCGCTCATCGCCGCCGCCGAGGCGATCGCCGATTCAGGCGTCTCGCTCTCCGAAGCCTTGAAGGAGCGCACCGCCATCGTCACCGGCTGCGGCCTGGGCGGCAAAGTTACCGAAGACCAGGGCTTTCGCGATCTCTATGCCGACCACAAGCCCCGCTTCCATCCGATGACGATTCCTCGCGCCATGACCAGCGCGGCGACCAGCCAGATTTCCATGCGTTTTGGTTTCACTGGCCCTTCGCTTACCGTGTCCACTGCCTGCTCTTCCGCTAACCATGCCCTGGGGCAGGCCTTGTGGATGGTGCGGAGCGGCGCGGCCGAGATGGCCATCGCGGGGGGCAGCGAGGCACCCTTCTCCCTGGGCGTTCTGAAGGCCTGGGAGTCCATGCGCGTCGTGGCGCCGGATACCTGCCGGCCTTTCTCCAAGGACCGTCTCGGGCTCATCCTGGGTGCCGGTGCCGGTATGTTGATTCTGGAGCCCTGGGAACGCGCCGTCGCGCGCGGCGCCAGGATTTACGCCGAACTTGCTGGCTGCGGCATGACGGCCGACGCCCACCACCTGACGATGCCCTCCCGCGAAGGCGCCGCCCGGGCCATGCGCCTGGCGATGGCTGACGCTGGGCTAACGCTGGAGGATGTGGGCTACATCAACGCCCACGGCACCGGCACCATGGCCAACGATGCCACCGAGACCGCCGCCATCCGCGAGGTCTTCGCCACGCCACCGCTGGTCAGTTCCACGAAGTCCATGCACGGGCACGCCATGGGAGCCGCCGGCGCGCTGGAGGCTGCCGCGACGGCCTTGGCTCTCTACCACGGCGTATTGCCCCCCACAGCCAACTACACCACGCCCGATCCTGATTGCGATCTCGACGTGATCCCGAATGTCGCGCGGGTGGCCAAGGTGGGCGCGGCCTTGTCGAATTCGTTCGCATTTGGCGGGCTCAATGCGGTCTTAGCGTTTCGGGCGGTTTAGAGCCAATCTAGCCCACGGCGTAAGCCGGGGGACGGCGCGCTTACATCTCCCCGGGCTGTTACACCGGGCCAGCAGATTCAGGCATTCGGTGCCCGGCATTGTAAATCTCCATGGGCTCTCCCTGCTCTTCCAGTGCGTACCGAAGAACTCGCCCTAAGCCGTCGTCGCGAACAGTTCGCCAGTCGCCTCCGCGAGTCCAGAAGTGCTTCCTCTCCGGCCAGCGGACCTTCAGGCTTCGGCTCCCGTAAGACTTCCATACCCCAACTTGGCTCAGCGTTCTCCACCTGTACCACTCCGCCGTGCATGTGCGTCTCGCGAACATGGAGCGCGATCAATCGCCATTGTCGGTATCGGCAGACCTCATCGATTGTATCCAACACAAGCTTTCGGCCCTCGACACATTCCAAGCGAAAGGCCGATTCTGGCATGAGGCTTGCTGCGTGGCACTCCAGCGCCGGATGCGGAACTAGCCGGCCATCGTGTCGGTTCGTACTGCCTCGGGAGTCACCCGGAAGGATCACCAGCAGCTAGACTCAGGAAGGAAATTAACGAAATCGTCCCCCGGCTTACGCCGTGGGCTAGTAAAACTAACGTCCGAAAATAAACCGGCCCCGCCGAAGGTCCGCGCCGCCGCTTAAGATACCGTCCTTAATCAGAATCACTGTCGGTGCCGAGCCATTTGACCACGGCCCAGTCACCGCAATCTTATGGCCCTTCGCCCGCAAGGCGTCGATCGTCGCCTTCGGGAAGCGCTCCTCTAAGTTCACGCGGCCGGCTTGGAATTCGTGGTGGGCAAACGACGCGTAGAAGTGCTCGGTCTGGAAACGGGGCATTTCCACCGCGTCCTGCGGCTGCATGTCGAATACCAGGATATTCAGGAGCACTTGTAACATCGCCTGATCCTGGTTGTCGCCACCCGGAGTCGACATAACCATGTAAGGCTCGCCGCCTTTCAGCACCATCGTGGGGCTTAAGGTAACCCGGGGACGCTTGCCGGGGGCGAGGGTATTGGCGTGGTCCGGCGTCAGCACGAACGACTGCAAGCGGCTCGACAGCGGAATCCCGGTGCCAGGCACGATCACCGAAGGCAGCCAGGCGCCGCTCGGCGTCGCCGTGAAGACATTGCCGAATTTATCCACCACATTGACGCAGGTAGTATCTTGATCCGTGGAGCGGCTCTTCGTGTTACCCAAGGACAGGGCAGGGAAGCCACTTACTTTCCCCGGGCGGTGATCCATCGAAGCGCGCGCTAAGTCAATTTCCGCGCGGCGGCCAGTGGCATATTCCACCGAGAGCAAAGTCGCTTCGGGAATCTGGCTGAACTTGGGGTCGCCATAGTAACGGTCACGGTCGGCGAAGGCGAGCTTCACCGCTTCAATGACGGCGTGCAGATACTCCGGCGAGTTATGGCCCATCGCCTTCAGGTCGTAACCCGAAAGAATATTCAGCGCCTGTAACATCACTGGGCCTTGCGTGAAGAAACCAGGCTTCACTACTTCGAAACCGGCAAACAGGGTCGTGCGCGGCGTATCCCATTCGGCCTTGAACTTAGCCAGGTCTTCGAGCGCGATCAGGCCGTCGTTCGATCCATTAAAGTCGGCGATGCGCTTGGCCAGCGCACCTTTGTAAAGATAGTCATGCACCGCAGCGAGCTTCTTGGCGCGGTTGCCTTTGGCTTTCTTTTCAACGGTGGCGAGTTCGCGGAAGGTCTTGGCGAGGTCAGTTAGTTTGTACAAACTGCCGCGCGCGGGCAGTTTGCCGTCGGGGAAAAAGAATTCGCGCGAACTGGGCCATAACTGCAGGATGCGGCCGGTGGTGCGGAGGAAACTCTGAAACTCCTCGCCGATCGGGAAGCCCTCGGCGTAGCCGACCGCCGGCTCGACGACTTCGGCGAAACTCTTCGTGCCGTTCTCCATCAAAGCCACCAGGGCTGCGCTGGGAATGCCGGGCAGGATAGACGAATGGATGCCCATGGCCGGGATGGGTGGGAAGTCCTCGTTGCTTTCCCAGGCCTCCTGCTTGCGCTTCTGGTAATAGTCGACCGTCGCCTTGGCGGGCGCCGTGCCGATGCCCGACAGCACCCGCGCGGGCTGGCCCTTCATCTTGATGATCAGCGGCACTTCGCCGCCGAAGCCAATGCGGGCCTGTTCAGTGACGGTGGCGGCGAGCATGGCGGCCACGCCGGCGTCGACGGCATTGCCGCCCTGTTGCAGCAGCCGGTAACCGGCCTCCACCTCAAAGTTATTGGCGGCGGCCACCATTTCCTTGGTCCCCCTTACCGCGGGGAACATCGAGTATTGCGCGTAAATCGCTCCGGCGAGCAAAAGGAGTGCGGCCACGGTTAGCTTCATCGTTCTTTATTCTCACTCATTCGCCGGTATTTGCGCAGCAACTCATAAAGCACCACGCCGCCGGCGGTAGCGACATTCAGCGAATGCTTCTGCCCCAGCATCGGCAATCGCACGTGCGTATCGGCGGCGGCCAGCAGATGGGGCTGCACTCCATCCACCTCGTGCCCGAACAGGACGCAGACGGGAAAACGCGGTTGCCAATCGAAGATGTCGACGGCGTGGACGCTGGTCTCGATCGCGGCGATCTCCCAGTTTTTAGCCCGTAAGTCGGCCAGCAGCGCCGCCGGGTCGTTGGCACCTTCCCAGGGCACGGTAAGGTCGGCGCCGAGGGCGGTCTTGGTGATCTCCTTCATCGGCGGGCGCGCGGTAATGCCGGCCAGATAAATCTTTTCGAGCGCCACGCCATCGGCGGTACGGAAAAACGCGCCCACGTTGTACATGCTGCGGACGTTGTCGAGCAGGATGGCGGCGGGCAGGCGCAGACCGTCATAAGGTGCGGCGCTGGTGGTGAGTCGATAAGGAACGCGATCGTCGGCCAAGGCCCGTATTATACTGCGGAAGGCTTCGTCCGCCTTACCCTCATCACTTCAGGAGTCTCTATGCTGCGAACCCTTTGCTTATTCGCCGTTTCTTCGGCCCTCTGTCTCGCACAGACACCCAGCCGCAACAAAGTGCTCAAATCCGACCTGGCCGGCCAGATCCAAGGCATGGCCAAGCAAGCCCAGGTGATGGTCGACACCGTTTTCAGTTACGGTGAACTTGGCTTTCAGGAAATAGAGACGTCGAAGTATCTAACCGGCATCCTGGAGAAAGAAGGCTTCACCATTGAGCGCGGCGTGGCCGGCATTCCCACGGCCTGGATGGCCACCTGGGGCACCGGTAAGCCGGTAATCGCCCTGGGCTCCGACATCGACTGTATCCCGCAGGCCTCGCAGAAGCCCGGTGTCGCTTACTACGATCCTTTGATTGAAGGCGCCCCCGGACACGGCGAAGGGCATAACTCCGGCGTGCCGTTGAATATCATTGCTGCCCTTTCGGTGAAGAAGATCATGCAGCGTGAAAAGATCCCCGGCACCATCAAACTCTGGCCCGGCGTCGCCGAGGAGCAATTAGGCACCAAGGCTTACTATGTGCGGGCCGGGTTATTCAAGGGCGTCGATATCGTGCTATTTACTCACGTCGGCAGTAACTTAGGGGTCACTTACGGTGGCGGCGGCGGAAATGGAATGATCTCGCTCGAATATACTTTCCGCGGCGAGACGGCTCATAGTGCGGGCGCGCCCTGGCGGGGCCGCAGTGCGCTCGATGCCGTCGAGCTAATGGACATCGGGTGGAATTTCCGTCGCGAGCACTTACGCTTGGCCCAACGTTCGCACTATGTCATCACCAACGGCGGCGACCAGCCCAATGTCGTGCCCCGCAATGCCTCCGTCTGGTATTACTTCCGCGAGGCCGACTACAGCCACATCATGGACCTGTGGAAGCTAGGCGACAAAGTGGCCGAGGGCGCGACTTTGATGACCGATACGACGTGGGAAAGCAAAGTGCTAGGCAGCGCCTGGCCCGGCCACTTTAATAAGCCGGTAGCCGAAGCGATGTATGAAAACATCAAGACCATCGGCCTGCCCACTTGGTCCGCCGAAGACCAAACGCTCGCCAAAGCCTTGCAAAAAGAGCTCAAGCAGCCGGAAAAGGGCCTCGATACGAAGATCGAAGAGCTACGCGCGCCCCGCGTGCCCGAGCCCGGTGGCGTCGGCCCCACCGGCGGCGGCTCCGATGATATCGGCGATATCTCCTGGAACGTGCCGACCGTCGTGCTGCGCTTCCCCTCCAACATTCCCGGCCTGCCCGGGCACAACTGGGCCAACGCGATTGCCATGGCCACCCCGATCGCCCATAAAGGCGTCATCGCCGGCGCCAAGGCCCAGGCCATGACCATGCTCGACTTATTCACCAAACCCGAATTAATCACCCAGGCCTGGGACTATTTCAAGAAAGTCCAAACCAAGGACGAGACTTACAAGCCGCTTATCCGCGAAGGCGACAAGCCGGCCATTCACTTAAATAAGCGCATCATGGACGAGTACCGTCCGGCCATGACGAAGTTCTACTACGACTCGACTAAGTACAACACTTACCTCGAGCAGTTAGGGATCACTTATCCCACCGTGAAGAAGTAAGTACTAAACCCGCTGAACGTAAGCCGAACTAATCTCCGACAATTGTCGTGTGCCGCACTGACGCATGACGAGATCGAGCTCGCGATTGAGTAAGTCGATCGCCGCCTCCACCCCCGGTTGCCCGAACGCCGCTAAGCCCCACAGATACGGCCGGCCAATGCACACGGCGCGAGCGCCCAAGGCCAGGGCTTTGAAGACGTCGCCGCCCCGGCGGATGCCGCCGTCCATCATTACGGCCACCGCGGGCCCGGCAGCGGCCAGCACCTCCGGCAAGCAGTCGAGCGACGCCCGCCCGCTCTCTTCCGCCCGCCCACCGTGGTTCGACACGATGACGCCGTCCACGCGATGCTCGCGGCAAAGTTCGGCGTCTTCGCGCGTCACAATGCCCTTCAGCACCAGCTTCATGTCCGTCATCTGCCGCAACCGGCGTACGGATTCCCAAGTGAAAGCCGGCGCGAACAGGCTCACGTCCTTCATTTCGAGCCCGGCGAACATCGGCTTACGGCGAAAATAGTCGTTGGTGCCCAGCGCACCCGCGCCGTGGCAAGCGGCACATGGTCGCGTATCCAGCCGTTTGAAGCGCACCTCGGTCTCGGTCTTGCGGCTCGCGGGCACGTCCACCGTCACCACCAGCACCTTCGATCCCGCCTTCTGCGCCCGCGCCACCAGCTTCTCCGTCACGCTCCAACTCGACGTCGGGTAAAGCTGATACCAGACCGGTGCCCCATAGGCGCCATTCACCTCCTCGATCGAATGTGTGGCCGCAGTCGACAGAATCTGACCCGTCTTGCGTCGTCCGGCGGCGCGCGCCACCGCGAGTTCGCCATCTTCGTGAAAAGCCTTGTTGCTGCCCGTGGCGACAGCAGAATCGGCGAGTCGAAGCGTTGACCCAGGATTTCGATCGACGTGTCGCAGGTGCGAACATCCATCAACCGCCGCGGCCGCAACTGATAGCGGCCAAACGCGTCACGATTGGCGCGCAAAGTGCCATCGTCTTCCACACCCGTGGCCAGGTAGCCATAGTGCGCCGGTGGCAGCTTCGCTTTCGCCGCCGCCTCCAGGTCAAAGAGGTTGATGGCCTCTTCCGGCTTGCCGGGAACAAAGGCTTGCCCAGCCAGCGGACTCGCCGCCAGATGGGCCAGAAACCTTCTCCGCGGATAGCGCACCTTCAGGCCACAAACCGGCGATGGT
>JBBQQS010000149.1:0-10546 GCA_038215525.1 Bryobacterales bacterium | reverse complement strand
TCCAGAATCAAGTCCCACTCTTCTTCGAGCCCCGGTACATTGTGCGAAGCCAGCCAATCCTGATGGTCCAGCAGCACATAGTGCGAATACTCGCCCGGATTCTCCTCAAGGAACTTCGCCACGGTGGTCGAGTGCGTCTTCACGCGCTTCGTCCGCTCCCGCAGCGCGGCCTGATTCTCCCGCCGCAGATAGTTCGGGCAGCACTCCGCCGTATAGCGCCCCGTCGCATACACGCGCCAGAAGTAATTGTCCTGCATCGGCAGCAGCGTCAACACGTCTTCTACCTTGCGCTGGATGTAGCCGATAATCCCGCCCGGAAATTGATTCTCAATCAGCCGGATCTGCGGCCGCGGCACCCCCAGCATCGCCATAATCAGCGGCTGCTTCATCAGCCACCCATTGAAGGCATTCCACAATGCCGGCTTCACATTCTCGTATAGAGCCCGCTGCTCTTCCAGGCTCCGCGCCTCCAGCAGACGATCCACAAACTCGCGCACCCGCGAATTGCTTTTCACTAGCCCTTGCAGCACCAGCCATGCCACCTGTCCCGCCGTGCCCCGGTAATAAAAGGAAGGGTTTAACGGCGTCCGTTCAAAATAGTGTTTCTTCTCCGTCCAAAACCACTGCGCATACGCCGGCAGATCGAGTTGACCCATAAAGTGCTGAAAGCCCGGACGCAACCCGTTGCCGAACATGTTGAATAACTCGTCGTAGTCCCCGTGCTGAATCACGGCCATCTTCAGTTCCAGTAGCGCATTCTGCCGCGGATTCATGTCCACCGCGTGAATCTCCGCCGGATCATCCAGTAGATAATCGAGCGCATTGCAACCCGCGCTCGTAATCATCACCACCCGGCTGTCGGGCTGAAAGTCGAGCATCTCCCGGTCCAGCCGCGGATCCTCCCAACAGGTGTTGTAAATCAAGCGGCTCGTGTGGACACGCGTGAAAAGCTCATCATGCGCACTGTGCACGATGCGGGTTTGAATCCTCTTCGCCTGCTGCAGTAAGGTCGGCATTCTGCCGCCCATCGTAGCGAATTAGAAATGTTAGAACGTCACGTTTTGATAACAAATCGAATACAATACTACTTCGTCCATATTCGCCAGGTTGCCTCACTTTTCCCATAACCAGAAGAAAACAAGGCTCTTCCCCCTGATCGGGGGCATCCACGCGCATCCCTGGTTTTCCCAGTAACCGAATGAAAACAAGAAACTTAAGTCTATTTCTTGCTTTCGCCCTTGCCGTTCACAACAAAAAACGCGCCCCCTCACTTCCCGCAAACCCCTGAATCAGAAAACCTTCCACCGCGTCCACCCCGGCTGGCCGTCACTTCGGCCACCCCTCGTGTGTGCGATCCTCCAATCGTGATCGCAGCTCGCCCCGTTTCGCCCCGATCTTGGGTAAAAACATCAAACCTAATGGAATCAATAAGTCCCGGGTTCGTTTCGTCAAATCGACCCCGCCGCGATCTCGGCCTTGAAGTAATTCTTCGGCCCTGCCGGATGCCCCGCCAATCGGCGAAGCGTCCCCAATTGCCCCACATGGGTCAACGCATCCGCCACCGGACCCTGAAACAGCCGCTCCCCCTCGCACTGCAACGCCGACTCCAGGCGCCGGTCGAACGCCGCCAGCGTCGCCAAAAATCGCTCGTACTCCGCCTCCCAGGCCAATGGCTTCGAATCGTGCCACTCATGCACCCCATCGCACAGCTTCAAGCCCCAGTCGAAAAGGTCGCTCATGTGGGCCAGCGTCTCCGCCGCCGTCCGGCAGCCCGGCCCCGCCGACACGTCGCCGAAGCCTTCCGGCGCGTCTTTTACCGCCTTCCGAAACCGAAAGGCCAAAGTCGCTACCGTATGCCGCAAAAAAGAATTCATCAGACAAGGCTAAACTAGAGGTTCACGCATGGGCAACATTCTCACTTCCCTCCCAATTGGACAACGCGTCGGCATCGCCTTCTCCGGCGGCCTCGACACCAGCGCCGCCATCTACTGGATGCGCCAGAAGGGCGCGCTTCCCTATTCCTACACCGCGCACCTCGGCCAGCCCGACGAGCCCGATTACGACGACATCCCCAAGCGCGCTCTGATGTACGGCTCCGAACAAGCCCGCCTCATCGATTGCCGCGAGGAACTCGTTCGCGAAGGCTTAAACGCCCTCCAGTGCGGCGCCTTCCACATCACCACCGCTGGTGTCCCTTACTTCAACACCACGCCTCTCGGCCGCGCCGTCACCGGTACCAAGTTAGTCGCCGCCATGCGCGAAGACGGGGTGGATATTTGGGGTGATGGCTCCACTTACAAAGGTAACGACATCGAGCGTTTCTATCGCTACGGCCTGATGGTCAATCCGGACCTCCGCATTTACAAGCCCTGGCTCGACGAACAATTCATCGCCGAACTCGGCGGCCGTAAGGAAATGTCCGAGTTACTCGAAAAAGCTAACTTACCCTTCCGTATGTCGAAGGAAAAAGCTTACTCGACGGATTCGAATATCTGGGGCGCCACCCACGAAGCCAAAGACCTCGAGCAACTAAATACCGGTATCAAAATCGTTGACCCCATCATGGGCGTCGCCTTCTGGAAGAAAGATGTCGAAGTCGAACCCGAAGTAGTTACCCTCACCTTCGACCGTGGCCTGCCCGTCGCCATCAATGGCACTAACTACGCTGACCCGGTCGAGTTAGTCATGGAAGCCAACCGCATCGGCGGTCGCCATGGTCTCGGCATGTCCGATCAGATCGAAAACAGGATCATCGAAGCCAAAAGCCGCGGCATCTACGAAGCCCCCGCCATGGCCCTGCTCTTCATCGCTTACGAGCGCCTCCTCACCGGCATCCACAACGAAGGCACCATGGAACAATACCGCGACATGGGCCGCCGTCTCGGGCGCTTACTCTACGAAGGCCGCTGGTTCGATCCGCAAGCCCTGATGTTACGTGAAACCCTACAGCGCTGGGTCGCCAAGGCTATCACCGGCGAAGTTACTTTGGAGTTACGTCGCGGCAACGACTACTCCTTACTCGACACCAAGAGTGAAAATCTCACTTACCACCCCGAACGCCTTACTATGGAAAAAGGCGAAGGTGCCTTCGGTCCGCTCGACCGCATAGGCCAACTTACGATGCGCAACCTCGACATCACCGACTCCCGCGACAAACTCTTCGTCTACGCTAAAGCTGGGTTACTCCCCGCCTCCGCCATCAAGGACATGAAACTCCTCTAGCCCACCGCGCAAGCGGTGGGGCACCCAGGGCGACACTATGATCCACCTCCCCGTAGACCAAGTCGTCCCCGAGCTAGTTAACCTTCTTCGCACCAACAAAAACTTAGTCCTAGAAGCCCCACCCGGAGCTGGCAAAACTACTCGCGTGCCCCCGGCGCTCTTACCATTCGGACCCCTCCTAGTCCTCGAGCCCCGCCGCCTCGCCGCCCGCCTCGCCGCCAAGCGAGTCGCCCAGGAAATGGGAGAGTTAGTGGGCGAAACTGTCGGCTACCAAGTCCGTTTCGACGAAGCCGCCGGTAACCGCACCCGCCTCCGCTTCCTCACCGAAGGCATTCTTACTCGGCGCCTACTAACTGACCCTGACTTAAAGGGCATCGACACCGTCGTCCTCGACGAATTCCACGAACGCCACCTCGACGGAGACTTAGCCCTTGCCCTATTACTCCGCCTCCAGCGCACCACCCGTCCCGACTTACGGCTCTTAGTGATGTCCGCCACCCTCGACGCTGGCCATATCGCCCAACACTTAGGTAACTGCCCCATCGTCCGCTCCCCCGGTAAGTTATTCGAAACCGACTTACGATATCTACCCGCGTCCAGCGCCCCCCTCGAAGAGCAAGTCAAAGCCGCCCTCCAAAAGCTAATTGCCGAAGGCCTCCCCGGCGACGTCTTGGTCTTCCTCCCCGGTACCCGCGAAATCCGCCGCGCCATCGACACTTCCGCCGATTGGCTCCGCACCAAAGGCATCCTCGCCCTCCCCCTCTACGGCGACCTGACTCCCGAAGAACAGGACCGCGCCGTCGAGATAGGTGCCCAGCCCAAAGTCATTTTCTCGACTAATATCGCCGAAAGCTCCGTCACCATCCCCGGCGTCCGAGTGGTCGTCGACTCCGGCCTCGCTCGCATTGCCGAGGACTCGCCTTTCACTGGCTTGCCGTCCCTTACCGTCAAACGCATCAGCCAAGCCTCCGCCACGCAACGCGCTGGCCGCGCCGCCCGCACCGGCCCCGGTATTGTCGTCCGGCTCTATTCTCCCGACGACTTACACCGCCGCCCCGCCCAGGATGCCCCCGAGTTACTGCGTCGCGAACTCAGCCAGTTAGTCCTCGACTTACTCGCCATGGGAGTTACTCAACCGGCCGACTTACCCTGGCTCGACGCTCCCCCTGCCCCGGCCATTGATGTCGCCCGAGCCCTCCTCAAACGCCTCGGTGCGGAAGGCCCGCGCGCCAAGGCCATGGCCCACTTACCCTTGCATCCACGCCTCGGGCGTCTGGTGCTCGAAGGCGTCGCTCGCGGTGTCCGGCGCGCCGCTTGCGACGCCGCAGCCCAACTGAGCCTCGGCGAATCCGGAGACCTCAGCGGTCTGGCCCGCCAAGTGAGTCGTCAAATCGACCGCGCGCTCCAAGGCCCTAACCGTCCTCCCGATCCCGAAGGCCTCGATAAAGCCTTGCTCGCTGCCTTCCCGGATCGCGTCGCCAAACACCACCGCGACGACGAAGTCCGGCTCGCCGGCGGCGGCTCGGCCCGGGTCATGAGAGGCAAAGTAGTTCCCAAATGGCTCGTCTGCATCGACATTGAGGAGCGCCGTGAACAGGGTCTGCCCATGGTGCGCGACTTTGTGCCGATTGAGCCCGACTGGTTACTCGAAATGCCCGAAATTGAGGAGCGCCAGGAGTTACTCTGGCACCGCGAAGGCAGCCGCATCGAGGCCGTCACCCAGCTTCGCTATGGCGCTTTAGTCATCGACGAAACACGTGGCCGGCCCACTGACTTAGCGCCAGCCGCTCACTTACTCGCGAGTAAAGCGAAAGAACAGTTACACCGTTTCATCGACCCCGACGACCTCGCTGAACTCCAAGCCCGCCTCGCCTTCGCCGGCCTCGGCGAAGTGGACGTCGAAGCGAAGATTGCCGTGCTTGCTGAAGGCTTAGTCAGCTTTGCCGAGCTCGAAGCCGCCACCAAGAACGGTGGTCTCGAACGGGCGCTCGTGTCTAACCACGGCACGCTGGAACGCCTCGCCCCGCCCCGCGTCCAACTCCCCACCGGCCGCCAAGCCCGGATTCGTTATGTGCAAGGTCAAACGCCTTGGGTAGCCTCGCGCTTACAGGATTTCTTCGGCCTTCGCGAAACACCCCGCGTTGGGCCAGTGAACTTAGTGGTCCACTTACTCGCCCCCAATCAACGCCCCGTCCAAGTTACCCAGGACTTAGCCGGTTTCTGGGTCCGCCACTACCCTGACATCCGCAAAGAGCTCTCCCGCCGCTATCCCCGCCACGCCTGGCCCATCGACCCGTTAGGAACGGAGGCACTGCAAATCGGGAAACGCTAAATCGAAAAAATGGTCTCGTGTGAAATCGTCACCGAGTATTCGGGGATAGTGAACTCCCGCACCTGGCTCAAGGTGCCGTGTGAATACGAGTAAAGCTCTTGTTTCTCCGGATCGATCAGCCAGATCTGCTCCGCGCCAAATTGGTCGTAATCGCGAAGCTTCTCTAGAACGAGAGTGGCCCGATCATCGGGCGAGAGAATCTCGACCGCCACGAGGGGTGGCACCGTCGGCACCTCTTCCTCTGATTCGGGACCAGCAAAGATGACGACATCGGGAATGCGGACTAGGCTCTTAGATAGCCGGTGACGCAACTCGGGGTAGCAACGGAAAGGCAATCCGGCGCGCTTCAGGTCGTAGACAATCTCGATCAGACGAGCTTGCAAGGCGCTGTGCTTCTTCGTCGGCATGCTTCGCTCCACCACCTCGCCTCCCACGAACTCGCGGTCTGTACCGTCATAAGAGGTCGCCAGGTAATCGTCCAGCGTCACTAGAGTCTTGACAGCCATAACTTGATTGTACTAGCTCAGCACTTCGCGGATCACTTCGCCGGAAACATCCGTCAGGCGCATGTTGCGGCCGTTGTTATAGTAAGTCAACTTGGTGTGGTCCAGCCCGAATAGGTGCAGGATGGTGGCGTGTAGGTCGTTGATCGACTTCTTTTTCTCCACTGCCCGTAAGCCGAACTCGTCGGTTGCGCCAACCACGGTGCCGCCTTTGATGCCGCCGCCGCCGAGCCAGATGGTGAAGCCGTAAGGGTTATGGTCGCGTCCGTCGAGGCGCTGCGAAATCGGTAAACGGCCGAATTCGCCATGCCAGATGAGTAACGTTGAATCCCAAAGGCCGCGGGATTTTAGATCGGTAATCAGGCCGGCAATCGGCTGGTCGGTTTCGGCGCAGTGCATGCCGTGGTTCTCTTTGATATCCCAGTGCGCGTCCCAACTGGACTGGAAATTGCCGCCGCCGGAGTAAAGCTGGACGAACCGGACGCCGCGCTCAACGAGCCGGCGTGCCATCAGACATTGGCGCCCGAAGTATTGAGTGGGGTCCTCATCGACTCCGTACAACTTACGCGTCGCGTCTGATTCGCGGCCTAAGTCGACGGCCTCAGGCGCACTCACCTGCATCCGGTAGGCCAATTCGTAAGTGTTAATGCGGGCCGAAAGCTCGCTCTCCTCTGGATAGTGCGCCAAGTGCTCCTGGTTGAGTTTCCCGAGTAAGTCGAGCCAACGCCGCTGCCGTTCGCGGCTCGTGTCACCACGGGGCTTCAGGTCGACTATGGGGTCGCCGGTGGAGCGAAACTGCGTGCCTTGGTAGGCGGCCGGCATATAGCCGTTGTTCCAATTCGGAGCACCGCCGATCGGCCCGCCACGATGGTCGGTAAAGACGATAAAGGCCGGCAGGTTCTGATTCTCGGTGCCTAGCCCGTAAGTGAGCCAGGAGCCCATCGAGGGGTGTCCCAGTAAAATGGAGCCCGTGTTCATCTGGAAGAGCGCCGGAGCATGGTCATTCGATAGGGTATGCATCGAACGGATAAAGGCCAAGCTATCTACGTGCTGGGCCATGTGTGGGAAAAGTGTCGAGACGTCCATGCCAGATTGGCCGTATTTCTTGAAGGTCCAAGGCGAAGCCATAATGGCACCGGGCGTCCCTTGCGATGGCTTCAGGTCTGTCTCCGGCAACGCCTCACCCTGGCGGGTCAGCAACGTGGGCTTCGGGTCGAAGGTGTCGATATGGCTGACTCCGCCGTAGCAGAAGATCGAGATGACACTCTTGATCTTGGCGGGAAAATGCGGCTGTTTAAGAGCCAGCGGATTCTCGCTCGCTTGGAGTAAGTTGGCCAAGGCGAGCGAGCCAATGCCGCCGCCGCAGCGATTGAATAAGTCTCGTCGTGACCAGTAGCGTGGCATAAGTTATGGGATGTAAGCGAATTCGTTGAGATTGAACAGAGTCTGGCAGAAATCCACCAAACCCGTGGGGTTATTGCGGAAGAAGCTAAGCGCGGCGTCCTTTTCCGTGGAAGTGGGGGTGCGGCCGAGCGCCAACTGGAAGGCTTGTGTAACTTGTGCCTCTGGCAGCGGCCCGGCCTCGCGAGTCAACCGCTTGGCAAACTTACGGGCTTGGACATCGACGAATGAACCGTTCATCATGATGAGGGCTTGAATCGAAGTAGTCGACCGGTTACGCCGGGAGCACGAAGCCACCGTGTCGGGCTTGTCGTAGACATCGAGCATCGGTACTGGAATGGTGCGTTTCGTAAAGACGTAAATGCCGCGCCGCCAAGTGGACGGATCGTCGTCGGACTTACCCGGCCACTTACGACCAGAGCTGCCTTGCCAAAGCGTAGGGTCAATGAAGGGGTAGACGCCCGGTCCACCAAAGGTCCGATCCAAGGTGCCGGCCGTAGCGAGGATTGAGTCCCGCACAATCTCCGCTTCCAGGCGGCGGGGGCGCAGTTGGCTTTGATAGTAGCGGGAGGTCATAATTTGGCGGTGTAGTTTCTTCAGGCTCCAGCCGTTCTGCATGAACTCCGTCGCCAGCCAGTCGAGTAGCTCCTGCTTATTCACTCCGCTGCCGCTCTTACCGAAGTTACTCGGCGTATCGACAAAGGCTTCGCCAAAGTGCTGAAGGAAGATCCGATTGACCAAGACGCGGGCGGTGAGCGGATTTTCTGGCGAGGCGATCCACTCGGCGAGGGTAGTTCGTAAGTTCTCCTTGCCAAACGCGACCGGAGTGACAGCCGCGGCACTGACGACACCGGGCTGATATTGTGGAGAATACTTCTTGCCATTCTTAATGCCCAAAGCGGCGGGGTAGTCTGGAGGACGTTGTTTGTCAACAGCTTCCACGGAGGCCACGAGCTCTTTGTATTTGGCTTTCTCTTCAGACGAGAATTGCTTCAAGACGTCCTCGTCGGATATCTTGAGAGTAACTTCGACTTGCTTGGCGTTAAGGATCTGCCCCTCGGTTCGCTTCTCGGGCGGGGTACTGACGGCTAACTTCATGTAGTCGGACAGGCTCGCGCGCTTGGCTTCGGTGAGGCGATCGCGAGTGGGTTTCAGAAAATCCTGGACGGCTTGCTTGGCCGGTTTCTGCAACGCGTCGACGCGCTTGTTTTCAGCGACATTTCGGGCGATGGTCTCGGCGTCGGTAAGGGGGTGGTTGGCGTACTCGGTGTTGTAGAAGACGGCTTGTAATTGCTGGTAATCTTTTTGAGGTATAGGATCGAACTTATGGTCGTGGCAGCGCGCGCAGCCGACGGTGAGGCCCAGGAAGGCGCCGCTGGTGGTGGAGATGAGGTCGTCTAACTCGTCCAGGCGTGTCTGCTCGTTACGGATATTGGCTTCGACGCCATGGCGGAGATAGCCGGTGGCGATGAGTTGCTCGGGCGAAGGCTTCGCGGCCTCATCGCCGGCGAGTTGGTCGCGGATGAATCGGTCATAGGGCTGGTCGGAATTCAGCGAATTGACGACATAGTCGCGGAAGCGCCAGGCGGTAGGGCGATCACGGTCGAATTCGTAACCGGCGGAGTCGGCGTAGCGGACTAAGTCGAGCCAATGGCGAGCCCAGCGCTCGCCATAGTGGGGCGAGGCGAGTAATTGGTCGAGTAACTTGGGCCAAGCATTCGGATCCTGGTCGTTCACGAAAGCCTCCACCTGAGCCGGTGTGGGCGGAAGGCCGAGTAAGTCGAGGTAAGCCCGCCGCGCCAAGGTGCGCTTGTCAGCCATTTTGGTGGAAGGGAAGAAGACGTCAATGGCATTGCCGCCGTAGTCCTTGTGGACAGGGGGCACAAAGGCCCAGTATTTCGGGGTAGCTGTCTTTCCTAAGGCGAGTTCCGGAGCGCCGGAGTTGATCCAGCGCTCAATCACGGCCACATCTTCCGGTTTGAGCGCTCCCGATGGCGGCATGACGGGCTTACTGGTGCCAGCGACAAAGCCATAGAGTAAGCTGGCGGTGGCTTGGCCGGGGACGATAGCTGGTCCGCGGGTGCCGCCTTTGAGTAACCCTTCGCGTGAACGCAAATCAAGGCCGGACATGGCTGCGGGACCGTGGCAGCCGAGACAGTTCTTCTGCAGAATGGCGGCCGCATCACCCTGGGCCCAAAGGCCGATGCAACTAGCGAGAAGAACTGTCAGCCTCATGCGTTCAATCCCGCCAACACGCCGCGCATAAAAGCGAAAGACTTCTGCATACCGGGCAATGGCTCATCGGCGTTGATCTCATATTCGAGTAACACGTTGCCCTGATAATTCATCTTCTTCATCTGGCGTAACATGCCGGCGATCGGTAAAATGCCGTCGCCCACCGCACATTGGCTGTTACGATCGTTAGCGACCTTGAGGTCCTTGATGTGAAAATCGAGTAACCGGGAACCACAATAAGCCACGGACTCCACTAAGTCATTTCCGGTACGCACTTCGTGCCCGATGTCGATGCAAACGCCAAGGCGCGAGTCCATATCCTTGATAGCTTTGATGGCGTCGCGGCAACTGGGGAAGTGTTTGTCTTCGGGGCCATGGTTGTGAATGGCGGCCTTAATGTCGTATTGCTTCACGAAGCGCTCGATGATCGGCAGCGTCTTCATTGAGGGACCGATGATAATCATCGGCATGCCGCATTCCTTGGCGTATTGGAAATGGAAGCGAATATCGGCTTCGTCTTCGTTGAGTAAGTAGATCACGCCACCGCTGGTGAGTTCGAGACCGGCGGCCTTGATTTGCTGGGCAGCTTTGGCGCGTTCTTCGGTGGTGCTCTTGTAGGGCAAGTGCATCTCTTTCACACTGAGATACTTTACGCCCAGTTGCTTAGCGCCGCGCAGCATGGCGCCGCGCTGAAACTCGCGGAAGGAGTAACTGGCAACGCCTAATTTGAGGTCCGGAGCGCCGGTACGCGGGGTATCGGCGGCAGCAAGGGCGGCTGAAGCGGCGAGGCTTCCGGAAATGAGGGAACGGCGTGTGGGCATCGCCCTGATTTTATCACCCGGCGGGCGCGAGT
>JBBQQS010000148.1:0-10564 GCA_038215525.1 Bryobacterales bacterium | reverse complement strand
GAAGATCGACCGGGTCGAATATACCGAGAAGCGCATCTTCATTAAGGTTGCTAACGAAGGCTTCCGGCAGGCGGCGCAGGCCAATCTTTACGGGGGCCGCAAGGCGTTCCGGCCCGATGGAACCAGCGAGACGGTGGTGGGCTATCTGCGGCTGGCGCGCGGGCAAAGCGTGAAGCTGGAAGCGGCCACGATTCCGGGCGAGTTGTACCCGGAGCTGAGCGTGGGGGGAGTGGAGAAGTACGCGGGCGCGGACTTTCCGGTGGCGGCGGTGGAGCCGGCGATCAAGCCGATGATGAAGGCACCGTTTCGTATGCTGTTTGGCTTGGCGAACGATGAGATTGGGTACATTATTCCGAAGTCAGAGTGGGACGAAAAAGCGCCTTGGTTACAGAACGCACCCAAGCGTTGGTACGGGGAAGTGAACTCGATCGGGCCGGAAGCGGCCCCGGCGATTGCCGCGGCGTTCGCGGCTTTGGTGCGGCCGTAGTTGTGGCGCTTCCCGCGGATCTGCCATAATCGCGGCAATGCTGTCCGAACGAAGCGAATCGACGTATGCCTTTAAGGCCAGCGCTTTCAGCAGCCATACGCTGTTAGTTAACGCGCTACCGGCGCTGGGCGACGGGCGTCGTTTGCTTGATGTCGGCTGCGCGGGCGGCTATCTTTCAGCGATCTTTGCCCAGCGCGGCTATCAAGTAGTGGGTTTGGAGCGGCCAAGTGGCGCGGGGGATGCCTTCCCGGCCCATATCGAGTTAGTGGAAGCCGATTTGGAGCAAGGGTTGCCGCGTTTCGAGCCGGCCTTTCAGTACGTGATTTGTGCCGATATTCTGGAGCACTTGCGCGACCCCAAAAAGCTTCTGCGCCAAACCTGGGCCGTGCTGGAACCCGATGGACGGCTGGTAGCGTCGCTGCCGAATAGCGGGCATTGGTACTTCCGGCTGAATGTCCTGTTGGGTCGCTTCCCGCAAGAGGATAAGGGCTTGTTCGATCGGACGCATGTGCGTTTTTACATGTGGGCCGGTTGGGTGGAGCTGTTGCAGTCCGGCGGATTTTGCGTGGAGAGCGTGGTGCCGACCGGAACGCCGGTGGGCTTGGCGCTGCCGTCGCTCGAAGGTACGTGGCTCGTTAATGTTTTGGAACGTGTTTCCTACGGCCTCGCCCGGATGTGGAAGACTTTGTTCGCCTATCAATTCATTGTCGTTGCGCGGCCGGAGGCCCTGTCTTGAGTCTTACGAAACCTAAAGTCGTCGTGGTGATGCCAGCATACAATGCGGCGAAAACCCTGCATATGACTTATGCCGACCTGCCTCACGATAGTGTCGACTTAGTGATTCTGGTAGATGATGGCAGCAAGGACGAAACGGCACGGATTGCCCGCGACTTAGGCCTGGAGGTCTTCGTCCATCATCGTAACTACGGTTACGGTGCCAACCAGAAGACTTGCTACCGCGAAGCTCTGCGCGCCGGGGCGGATATTGTGGTGATGGTGCATCCGGACTATCAGTACGACCCTACTTTGTTGCCGCAGATTATCCAGCCGATTATCGATGACCAGGCGGACGTGGTTTTGGGGTCGCGGTTGATGGGGGCAAGCCCGATGGCGCAGGGCATGCCGTGGTGGAAGTATATCTCGAATCGTTTTCTGACTGAGCTCGAGAATCAAGTTTTTGGCCTGAAACTGAGCGAGTATCATACCGGCTATCGTGCCTTCCGGCGCGAGGTGCTGGAGCAGGTGAATGTGGAGATGAACTCCGACGCCTTTATCTTCGACCAGGAAATTATGGCGCAGATTGTGGAGATCGGTATGCGGATTACGGAAGTGCCGGTGCCCACGCGGTACTTTGCCCAAGCCTCTTCGGCTTCCTTCTTTCAGTCGTCGATTTACGGGCTGTCGATTCTCACCTTACTCGCTCGTTATTGGTTGCACCGCACGGGCTTACGCCGGAACTTACAATTTGAAAGCTTAGAGCGCCGCTACCGCAGTACGGCCGCGGCGGCCGGCGGTAAAAACTAGCCTTGAACCGAAAAACTCTCTTTCTCGATTCCATTCTGATCTTCGCCTTCGCCGCCGTCCTCATTTGGCCGCTATTTAAGGTGAAGTACGTCGACAATTGGGCGTCCATCGAAAGCACCTTCATCGCCGACGCCCGTTTCCTCAAAGAGAATTGGCCCCATGCCAACTGGCAGCCCAACTGGTACGGCGGCACCCGCTTCGATTTCGTCTATCCCCCCGCACTCCGCTATGGCACCGCCGCCCTGGCGAAATACTACCCCCGCATGACCGAGGCGCGTGCTTACCACATCTACACAGCCTTCTTCTATTGCCTCGGCATCGTCGGCGTCTATCTCTTCGTTCACCTTATCGGCGGTCACCGCTGGTGGGCTTGGCTCTCCGCCATCGGCTGCGCCTTGCTCAGTCCTTCCTTCCTTTTCCTCCCTGACCTCCGGGCGGACTCCCTTATCCTCACCCCCCAACGCCTCGGCGTCCTCCTTCGCTACGGCGAGGGCCCCCACATCACCGCCGTCTCCATTCTGCCCCTTGCCCTGGCAGCCTCCTTCCGCGCCCTCGTCGCCTGGCGCCCCGTCACCCTCGCCGTGGCCGCCATTCTCTGCGCCCTGGTCGTCTCCAACAACTTCTACGGCGCCACTTCGCTCGCCATTTGCTTCCCCATCCTGGTCTGGAGTGTCTGGATTACCCACCTCAATCGCTGGATGGCCGTTCGCGCCGTCGCCATCGTTGCCCTCGCCTACGGTCTCACCTCCTTTTGGCTCACCCCCTCCTACCTCGAAGTCACCCTCAACAACCTGAAGCTCGTCGCACAACCCGGCAATGCCCTCTCCATCTGGGTCGCTCTCGCGCTCTGGATGGCCTACGTCCTCGTCACCGATCGCGTCTCCCGTGGCCGTCCCGAACGCGCTTACCCCACTCTCGTCTGGGGACTCTTCCTCTTCTTCACGCTCAACGTCCTCGGTCACTTCTTCTTCAACTTCCGCGTCACCGGCGAACCCGGCCGCATGGTGCCCGAGTTCGACATGGCGTTCATCCTCTTCGCCGCCGAAGGCGCCCGCTGGCTTTGGAACCGCCCCTCGTCTCCGCGCCTCCGCATCGTAGCCCGTGTCGCCGTGGCCGCTGTCCTGATCATCTGCTTCCTCCCCTCCAAAAAGTACCTCGCTCACGCCTATGAGCCCATCGTCCCCTACGGCAACTACCAGGACCGTGTTGAGTACAAGCTCACCGAGTGGATGTACCTCAACCATCCCCACTCCCGCTCCTTCGTTACCGGCTCCCTCCGCTTCTGGTACAACACCTGGTTCAGCCTGCCTCACATGGGCGGCGGCTCTGAACAAGGCCTAATCAATCAGCGCATTAACCTCGGCTTCGTCCGCGTTATCGCCGAAGAGGAAGCCAGCCGCGCCCTCGATTGGCTCCAGGCGTACGGCATTGATTTCGCCATCTCTCACGAAGCTAAGTCCCAGGAGATCTATCACGACCTCACCCTGCCTCGGAAGTTTGCCTCCATCGCCACCCAGATTTATGACGACGGCGAAGGAAACCTCATCTACCAGATTCCCCGCCGCTTCTCATCCCTCGCCCGCGTCGTCGATACGGCCCAACTCACCAAAATTCCCAATCTGGCGGGCGATGGCACTCAGGAAATCGTGAGCGCCTACGCTGCCGCCATGGAGAACGGTCCCGATTCCCCTGCCTCTCTTGAGTGGCAAGGCACCGACGCCTTCCGCATCCGCGCCCGCGTCGCCCCCGGTCAGTCCCTTGTCGCCATGGTCACTTACGACCCCGCCTGGCATGCCTACTCGAATGGTCAACCCGTCCCCACTCGCATCGACGCTCTCGGGCAAATCCACTTACTCGTCCCTCCCGGTGACGTGGACGTCCACGTCGTCTTCGAGTTACCCAAACAAAACCTCGCCGGCCGCGCCCTCACCCTGCTTTCCTTATTCGCCGTCGCCGGCCTCTTCTATCTCGGGCAACAGAAACGGAAACGGGGATGAAGCAGGCGTTCTCTCGGGCGAACCTTGGCATCGCCCTCTTCCTCTTCGCCCTCAACGTCCTCCTCAATCTTCCTCTTTTCCGCTCCGGCGCCTTGCCTTACCGCGACTCCATCGAGTTGGGCTACTCCTCGATGACGCGTTTCTACTATCTCCACCCCAACCCCTTCGGATGGAATCCTTTCCAATACTGCGGACTCCCCACCCAGTTCATTTACTTACCCGGTCTCCAATACATCGCCGCCACCCTAGCGCACTTACTTCCCATCGATCCCGCTTACTTATACCGGTTACTCGCTTCCACGCTCGCCTGTCTCGGCCCTTCCACCGCCTTTCTCTTCATCGTCTATTTCACCCGCCAACGCGGGTGGGCCCTGGCCGCCGCGCTCAGCTACACGCTCTTCTCTCCTCTCTATGGCATGGTCGCCACCATTGACCGTGACCGTACCAATGTCCAACTCCCCTGGCGCCTCCTGGTCCTCGTCAAGTACGGCGAGGGCCCCCACAACGCCGGACTCGCCCTCCTGCCCCTCGCCCTCATTGCGCTCTGGGAAACCTGCACCAATCCCAAGTACTGGCGACTCTTCCTCACGGCCATCCTTCTCGCCTTCATCGCGCTCACCAATTGGGTCGCCGCCCTCGCCCTCGCCTTTTGCGCCCTCACTATGGCCCTTACCGCGATCCGCCTCCCGGACTTTCGCTTCACCCGCATGCTCCTCACGGGCTTCTTGGCCTACGGTCTGGCCTGCTTCTGGCTCACTCCCACTCTCATCCGCACCATCGCCTTTAACTGGCCCGCCGACGCCTTCAACTACCAGCTTCAAGCCAAACAGGAATGGCTCCTCTTCGGCCTCGCCGCCGGACTCGTCCTCATCCGCCTCGCCTTCCACTTCCTCTGCCCCGACGAACGCTTCACCTGCTTCATCGTCCTCAACACCTTCGGCTTCGGTTGGGTCGTCCTCTGGTTCTACGACGGAGGAGCCAACAGCCTCCCCGAGTCCCGCCGTTACGCCCTCGAATTCGAACTCTTCCTCGTCATCGCCGTCTTTGAGTACTTCCGACTCCTGCTCCGCCGGCCTCGACCCGTTGCCATTTTCTGCACCATCGTGCCGATGCTGTTTTTCATCGATGCCGGGCGCGCTCAAGTCACCCGCTACCTCACCCAGGGCTTCGCCACCCGCAACCCCTTTCCGGTCGAAACCTCAATCGAACACCGCCTGGCCACCCGACTCGCCTCGCTGAAACCTCAAGGCCGCGTTTTCGTTTCCGGCGGCACGCGCTTCCGTCTTAATGCTTGGTATGAAATCCCTCAGGTCGGTGGCGGTTTCGAATCCGGTCTCCGCAACCGCACTCCTCTCACCCTCGCCTATCAGGTCCGCACCGGCATCAACTCCGCCCCGGGCCAGGAAACCGCCGACGCCATTCTCGCCCTGCGCACCATGGGGGTCGAGTATATCGTCGTCCATGGCCCCAAGTCCCGCGAGCATTACCGCGATTTCAAAAATCCCCTCAAATTCGAGGGTGCCCTGGAACTCGTCCACCGCGAAGAAGACGATTCTATCTACCGCGTCCCCTACCGTTCCCTGGCCCACCTGATCAAGCCCGGCGAACAGCTCGAATGGCCCGCCGACTCCAAACTTCCCCGCCTCGCGCCCTACGTCGCCGCGATGGACGATCCCGCCCGCTCCAAACTCAACACGTCATGGCTCTCCTCCACCCAAGTCCGCATCTCCGGTCCCATTGACCCGCAAACCGTTGTCGCCCTGCCTATCTCCTATGACCCTGGCTGGAGCGCCTCCCATGGCGATCGCCCCGTCAAAGTTTATCGCGACAACCTTGGCTTCATGATGCTGGGCGCCTTCCCCAACCCCGGGCAGGACCTCATCCTCAACTACCGCGGTACCCCCGAACAGTACGCCTTCGCCGCCCTCAGCGCCCTCATCTGGCTCGCCGCCCTGGCCCGCCTCCGCTGGGCCTAGCTGTATCGTCACCCGCCCGCCCAATCACATGTTTGCCATGCAATCCCGTGCTCCAAAACGCTAAACTATAGCTAATCTATGTCGAAAATGCGAATTGGAATCTTAACCGGCGGGGGCGATGTCCCTGGCTTGAACTCCGTGATTAAAGGCGTCACTTATCGCGCCAGTGAATTGGAATTTGAGGTGATAGGCATCCGCCGCGGGTGGGAAGGGCTCACGCACGTCAACTTCGAGGACCCCGCTTCGAAGTCGCGGTACATTCTGCCGCTGACGCGCGACAATACCCGGACCATCGACCGTACGGGCGGCACCTTCCTGCACTCCAGCCGCACCAACCCTTCGAAGATGAAGACCGTGCCGACGTTCCTCAACGTCACCGATTTTCCGGCGACCGAGCGCGAGAAGGACGGCCAGAAGTACACCACCTATGACATGTCCAAGCGGGTGATGGAGAATCTCCAAACGCTGAAGCTCGATTATCTGGTGGCCATCGGCGGCGACGATACTTTGAGCTATGCCTCGAAGCTCGATGCCCTGGGCTTCAACGTGGTGGCGATTCCGAAGACCATGGACAACGATGTCCGGAACACGGAGTACTGCATCGGCTTTTCCACCGCCGTTAGCCGCGCCACGGACGCCATTCAGCGCCAGCGGACCACAGTAGGCTCGCACGAACGCGTCGGCATCTTCCGCATCTTCGGACGCGACGCGGGTTACACGGCCCTCTATACTTCTTATGTAACTTCTGTCCGCTGCTGCATTCCCGAGCATCGCTTCGACTTGCCGCACTTACTCGAAGTATTGAAGCGCGATAAGGCGAATAACCCGAGTAATTATACGTTGGTGGTATTGAGCGAAGGCGCTGAGTGGCAGGGCTACCAAGTGCGTCACTATGGCGAAGCCGACGCCTACGGCCATCGCAAAAAGGGCAACGTCGGGGAAGATGTCGCCGAGGAAGTCAAGCGCGTACTAAAGGAAGAAACCATTGTCAGCGACCTGACTTACGACTTACGCTCCGGCGATCCGGACTTTGTCGATAAGATGGTCGCGACGACCTTTGGCAATATGGCCTTCGACACGATTCTCCAGGGCAAGAGCGGCCTGATGAGCGCCATCTTTCACGGCTGCTACGATATGGTGCCGATCCCTGACCCCAAACTGGGCCCGCGCAAGGTGGATGTGGAAACCATGTACAACGTGGAACGCTTCCGCCCCAATTACGCCAATAAGATCGGTTTGCCGATCTTTCTCACGAAGGCCTAATGGCCTGGTGGCACCGCCTGGTGGGCCGGGCAGACCCTGCCCCTCTGGCCGAAATCCGCGCCTCGTTCGAAAACGGGGCGCATGACGAAGAGCATTTTCCGTCCACCATTGACCCACGTATTTATCATGTGAAGCTAGTGGTCGAGCACTTAGGGCCGGTACGCGCGGCGCTGGACGTTGGGGCAGGCAAGGGCCGTTTTGCCAGGATTCTGAAAGAGCAAAATCCCGACGCCCAGGTGGTCTGCTTTGACCTCGCGCTTGAAATGCTTCGCCGTGTGGACCCCAACTTACAAACTTGCGCCGGCAGCATGACCACCTTGCCCTTCGCCGACGGCGCGTTTGACGGCGTCTATGCGACGGAAAGCCTCGAGCACGCGGTAGATATCGAAGCCGCCGTTGCAGAAATGTGTCGCGTGTTGAGCCCAGGCGGCCGGTTAGTGATTATCGATAAGAATGCCGAACACTGGGGTAAGTTGAAAACTCCGGCCTGGGAGCGCTGGTTCCATCGCGCGGAGTTAGAGAAGTTACTCAGGCGACATTGTTCGCAGGTGGAAAGCCGGTTTATTTCTTACTGGGAGGATGTCGAACCGGATGGTTTGTTTTTGGCTTGGCTCGCGGTCAAGTGAATCAGAACGTTCGCATCAAGAGTTTCTGCTGATCACGCCTCAGCCCGTCAATGGGCGGATTTGTCCACCCGAAGCGCTCGAAAAACCAAACGGATGACTGAATAGCAAGGTCAGCGGAGCTAGCGATCAGTTCATCGAGAGGAATCTCCCGGCGATACTCCAGCTTCGGCTCTGATGAGCCATAGTACTTGTCGAAGCTCCGATTGGAAGGCATCGTGAGTATTCGTCCGCTGATGCCGACTAGGTCGATTTCTAGCACCAGCGGTGAATCGAGCGCCAGTCGTTGCGCCAGCCGCGAGGAAAACTCGAACACTTCCGTAGCTTTGTACAAGATTTCGAATACATCCACAGGGCCTGTGGGCTTTGCCTGCGAAGGAACATCGTCGAAGTTGGTCCAAAGTCGTTTCTCGAAAAATTCTGGATTGCGGCCCTCCTTGAGAGCGAAGACATGCACCATTTGGCCGCTCTGAAAGAGGCGCCAATACTCTTGTTTGCCAGCGAAATCGCACCAGGAATAAATAGAGTCCGATGCATAGCCGCGATTTTCCCGATCAATATGAGGATAGTCCCATCCTCGCAAGGACACCGCACACTGCTCCATGACGTTCCAGCAGCGTTCCAGGCTAGGAATCCGATCGGCTTTGAACCTGGTGGGCCGAACCACGACACTCCAGTGCGCTCCGGCGCGAATCGTGGCCTTGAGTTCTTCCGTTGCTTGACTGATGACCATGGTTAGTTCTCCTCCCGTTGCTTAGCGAACTTCGCGGCGTCACTCTCCCCATCATCGCCGAAGCTTAGACCCGCGTTGCGAACCCGCTGGACGAAGGCCGCCACTCCTCGATCAATTGCACGGTCTAGGATATCTCGCATTTCGAAGTGGCTCTTAACCTTGGCGGTTTCTGGCATCCGGCTTGACCGAAAGTAGAAAGCGCCTTCTTCAAGACCAAGTCCGTCTTTCCGGCAAAGAACGGGGAATTGTTGGAATTCTTGAATTACCAAGGCGCCAAAGGTCCGCCCCTCGATCTCGACCGTTCGCCATTCAATCTCTATTGGCGGATCGGCGTAGGCATTGATCGCCGCTCTAATGTCATCGGATTTATAGGTGCTAATTTCGGCGCCGGACATGCCAGATAGCGAGAACTCAGGGCCATTTTGGCTGACGCCGATGATGATTGTTCCTCCATCTCGAATGTTGGCCATCGCCAGGCAAGTGCGAATGAGATTTGGTCGCAGTTCGGACCACTCCGCTGATCGCTTGTACTCCACGCTTGGTGTCTCCAATTGCTGCTGAATGATCTGAGTAAGGCGGTGTGATTCCTGCATGAATTGGCCCAGTAGGAATTACAAGTGTACTCCTTTCCGGATAATGTTGGCCGTTACGTGAAGCCATAAATCTTCATCGCGTTGCCATAACGCACGGCGGCCCGGTCGGCGACGGCGATTAAGGCGTTGAGCTGCTCGATGGCTTCGTCATAGAGCTTCGGCGATGGGCCGAGACCGCCTTGCACCATGCGCGCCGTGCCGAACGCTTTCACCAGGCGAGCGATGGGAGTGGCGAGGTCCGCGTAAGGATGCTTTTGCTTCGATGAATAACCAAGGCCCGAGAATTTGAGGATCGTCCGCGGCAATTCAGCCAGGCGCGCGACCTGGTCCCAGCCGCCGTCCTCGACGCCTGCGCGCCCCAAGTGGTCCAGGATCACATTGACTGGCACGGCCTTGGCTAATGCGGCAATGGCGGGGGCATGATGCGGCACGAAGTGCATTTGGACGGCGAGGCCGAGGTCGGCGCAGGCGCTCCACGTCCTTCGCATGGCGGGGTCGGCGAGGTCGCGATTCTTGATGGGTCCTGACTTCGAGGATGGCTCGCCCGGCCCATTTACGGCATGGATTCGCAAAGCGACAATGCGCTTCGGCCAGCGCTTCGTGAGTTCACGCAGTTTGACGGGCGTGGCCGGATCGACGGGGTCAAAGAGGCAGGTGCCTTTGAAAAATCCGGCCGGTTTTTCGTGAGTGAAGCAGTATTCGAGATAGCGGTGATCGTCCTGGTAGGGCTCCGGGTGGACGATGATGGCATGGCGGATGCGGTGGGTGGCGGCGAAGGTGAGGTAGGGCGCCAAAGGCTCGGCGGGCGGCTGATAGGTGGCCGCAGGATGGTAGGGGAAGCGCGCGGGCTCAAAGAGATGCAGGTGCGCTTCGACAGAATCGGCCAACGGTGCGGCGAAAGGCGCTAGTAACAAAGTTCGGCGATTGAGCATCGGGGAGTTTCCTCTCATGAAGTCTCCATGCTATCTTAAAGAGACCTCCCACCCCTTGTGGGCGCGTAGCTCAACTGGCAGAGCAACTGACTCTTAATCAGTAGGTTGATGGTTCGATTCCATCCGCGCTCACCATTCCCCCCGTCGATGGTGCCCCTCCCATTAAATTCCGTGCTCTTGGACGGTCAGCAGAAAGTAGATCGGGCGCCGGTGGACGCCTGGATGAAGGAGCTTTCTAATTGGGGCCGCTGGGGCCGCCGTCCGGCGGCGCGCGGCGGCGCTGGTGAAGGAAGGCGTGTCGATCTCGCTTTCGCGCCTGGCCGACCGGCGGAGGCGGCCGCGGCGAGGAAGCGCTGGGAGTTTCTGCTGACGGCGGCGTCGCTGGCGGTTCCTTTGGGCACCGGTTCGCCGTTGAATCCAATTGCGACCTTCTGAC
>JBBQQS010000147.1:0-10611 GCA_038215525.1 Bryobacterales bacterium | reverse complement strand
GCGAGATCCACGCCGGCGATGGCGTTCATGGTGACGCCCATCCGGCCATAGGACATCGTCGAGCGCCAGCAGGTATCCCAGATCCGCTCGACGTCGAACGGGTCGCGCCCCATGATCAATTTGGCGAGATGTTCAACGACGATCGGCCCGCCCCCCGGGCCGCCGTTGCCGTATCCTTTCAGGCCTTTGTCCGTGGTGATCTCAACCGTGAAGCTAGGTACCTTGCCGGGGTCCGCCATGAAGAGTGACCGCGTCGCTTTGTACTCCGGGTAGATCGACATCGGGTTGGCGACTTCCACCCCCTGCGTCGACCAAGCTCCCGGCGCGGGCGTAAACTCCGGGATCGGCTTCCGCGGCCGCGTCTTCACCAGCCGCACGCCGGTGATTTTCAGGTTGCTCTTCTCGCTCTGCCAAGCGAAGGCCGGCATCGCTCCCATCAAGGTGCTTAACATTGTGCGTCGGTTCATGGCTTAGCATCATATCGCCTTCGCTACCATGGTGGATACCCATGCCCGAAGCTTTACTCGAAACCAACCTCGAAGGATGGCCCGCGCCCAAGCGCGGCAAGGTCCGCGACGTCTATCCCGTGGGCGACGACCGCCTGCTGATCGTCACCACCGACCGCATCTCCGCTTTCGACTGCGTCCTCGCCAGCGGCATCCCCGGCAAAGGCCGCGTCCTCACCCAAATGTCGATTTTCTGGTTCGAGTTGTTGCGCGATCTGGTCCCCAACCATCTGGTGAGTGCCGATGTCCGAGACGTCCCCGGCCTCTCGCCGGCTGACCAAGCCCGGCTCGAAGGCCGCATCATGTACGCCCACAAGTGCGCCATGATCGACGTCGAGTGCGTCGCTCGCGGCTACCTCGTCGGCAGCGGCTGGAAGGACTACCGGCAGACCCAGGCCATCTGCGGCATCCCCCTGCCGGCCGGCCTGCTCGACGGCAGCCGCCTGCCCGAGCCCATCTTTACGCCCGCCACCAAAGCCGTCACCGGCCACGACGAGAATGTCTCTTACGAGCACGTCGTGGCCAGCATCGGCGCTGAACTGGCGGCCCGCCTGAAGACCCTCACCTTAGCCATCTACGCCCGCGCCGCTGCCTACGCCGAATCGCGCGGGATTATTCTGGCCGACACCAAATTCGAGTTCGGCTTCGTGGGCGATCGACTCACCTTGGCCGACGAAGTGCTCACCCCGGATTCCTCCCGCTTCTGGCCCCGCGACACCTGGCAGCCCGGCGGCCCGCAACTCTCCTTCGACAAGCAGTATGTCCGCAACTACCTCGAGACCCTCGATTGGAACAAGCAGTATCCTGCCCCCGGCCTGCCCGCCGCCGTCGCCGAGCGCACGGGCGAGAAATATCGCGAGGCATATCGTATCCTGACAGGGCATACGTTATGAACTGGCTAGACATCATCCTGTTGCTGCTCTTCGTCGTCTCCATGGCCTCCGGTGCCATGAGAGGCCTCTCCCGCATCATCCTCGGCCTGGCCGCGACCCTGCTCGGCCTGGTGCTCGCCGTCTGGTTTTACGCGAGCGTCGGCGCCTACTTCCTGCCTTACGTGACCTCCGAGACGATCGCCAACTTTTGTGGCTTCGTCACCATTTTGGTGGGCACCTCAATCGTAGGCTCGCTGGTCAGTAAAGCGGTCGCCTACTTCTTCGCCGCCGTCGGCCTTGGCTGGCTCGACCGCCTTCTCGGCGCCGGCTTCGGCTTCGCCCGCGCGGGATTGCTCGCCATGGGCTTGCTGGTGGGCTTGGTCTCCTTCTCGCCCACTGGGCCATCGAGCGCGGTAGTAGGCAGCAGCGCCGCCCCCTACATTCTGGAAGCCGCCCGGTTGCTGGTGGCGATTGCTCCAGCCGAAATCAGCGGCCAGTTCAACACCAACTACCAAGCCATCCGCGCCCGCTGGAAAAAAGCCGTCTCCGAAACTGCCGGCTAATCCGTCTGCGTTAGCGACGGATGATCCAGCCCCTCCTAGCCCGCGGCGCAAGCCGGGGGGCACATCTGCCACGCGCACCATTTTCCACAGACCAATCGATCGATCTGGATCGCGAAGATGACGGGCGCTGGATAGCCGAAGTGTTGGAGTTGCCTGGCGTGATGCGCTATGGTCTCACCCGCGACGAGGCCATTAGCCACGCCGAACGCCTCGCCATCGAGGTGATCGCCGATCGGGTCGCACACGGCGAATTGCCCTCGTCGGCCCTCGCTGTGTCGGTCAGTTGTTGACCAAGAGTCTTACCTCATCCTCCCCCGCAAACGGCCTCGCCGACAGCTCAAACCGCGCCTCCAACTCATTAGCGCAGATCTCCAGCGGAATACTCTTATAAGTGCCGGACTCGAGGAACCCCTCCACATGCTGCCGCGAGAGCTTGCGCACCCCCAGCAAACGGAACTGCACCACGTGGACCAGCTCATGAAACAGCACCCCATCGCTCAAAGGCTGACGGGCGGCAATCACGCCATCGAACGTGATCGCCGTCACTAGCCGCGGATCGGGAAAGTCGAAACCGTATGCCCGCAGCGCCCCTTGAAACGGCAGCCCCGCGACCGGCGGCGGGTCCTGCTCGACGAGCCGCACTCGCTCCAGATCCACATCCGCAAAGTAGTCCGCCATCCTCGCCTTTTCCCGGGCGGAGAGCGGTCTACCCAATGGCCGTAAGCGGTCGCGATGAAGGCGGATGTAAAGTGCGACAGGCAACGCCAACAGCCAAGCCGAAGCTGCCTTAGGTGCGCAGGGCATCACCTTTGGCGATCACGGTTTGCACGCGAATCCTGCCTCATCCCGTCCGCAGCAGTTCCTCGCGGATCACGCGGCGGAGAGTCTTTTCCAAAGGCTCGCGCTGGCTCTGGACAAAGTCCCGCAGCGCTTGGTTGATCAGGCTCTGATAGTTGCCCCCGCCTGCTTCGTTCACTTCGGCTCGGAACCAATCCAATACCTCATCGTCCAGTCGAATCGTCACGCGTGTCTTTCCGGGCGGGAGAGGCACGATTGCACCCCGGGTAGCTTTGCTGAAGTCGTATTCCTTTTTCATATGCTCTCCAAGTACTGTTGCCTCTCATTCGGCGTGGCTGTTCGTGCCGAGATCATCCGAATCGATTCGTCCCTCAACGTGTAAATGACTAAGAGAATTCGTCCGAAAGCATCCATACCCAACGCTGCCCACCGCTCTTCTTCCTCGTGATCCTCCTGCATATTCAGCACGCCGGGATCTTCCAGTGCCGAGACGGCATCGGCGAACTCGATGCCATGCTTGCGAACATTAGTCGCCGATTTCTTTGGATCCCATTCGAAGGCCACTGTGTACAAGTGTACACGGCTTTCGCGAGTCCTTGTTTCGTGTGGCTCAGACCCATCGGCCCATTGCGAACAAGATTAAACCAATGGCATCATTGATGCTTGATGGATCGGCCCAATTTGTCGCCCGCATGCGCCGATGACATTGAATTGCGACTCTGGCGATGGCAAGTTGATCAAGTCTTCGTTGAATCCAGTACCATGCATCCCGCATTTCACCGGGATTACTTTGACCGATTCGTGGTGACTGATTACGCGAGAAATTGGGATGAGGTTTGATCATGGCTCTCGCGCTGGAATCGCAACTGGATCTACCGAGGACAATCCAATGCGGCTTGGCGATTGGTTCCATCGCTAGAAAGAGCCACGATCCGAAGAATCGATCGGAGTCATGGACCGCTCGGGCCTGACTCGTTCCCGATTCTCTTGGATCCACGTGCGCGTGAACAGGACCTCTTGTCCAAGTTCCAAAAGGCCCTGTCTGACCATCCCGAGAAAGCTCCCAAGCTCAGCCAAATCGTGGATTGGCTCGCGCTAATGCAACACTACGGCACGCCCACGAGGTTTCTGGATTGGTCGTACTCAGGTTCGGTCGCGGCCTACTTCGCCGTCGAAGGCGAAAACAAGGGTTGTGGCCACGCCATTTGGGCTTTGGACCTGGATTGGCTGCAATCACAGTCGCCAGCGGATGTGAATCCACCTGGAGACCAAATATGGATCGACGGCCATTTTCTTTCCGGCTCAAATCCGGACGTCATCGTTTTTGTGAATCCGAAGAGCCAGAATCGAAGGCAAACGGTTCAGCAAGGTCTGTTTCTCGCCAACTTAAGTCATTCCAATTTTGACATTGCCCTCTTGAAAATGATGGCCCGACCGTCGAACATCGCCGCTGGCCCCATGGTTAGGAAACTAGTGATCGCGCCAGCCGCAAGAACCAACTTGCTTTACGAACTCGGGAAAACAGGTATCACTCAAGAGGTCCTATTCGAGAAATCCCCCTTTGACGGTCACTCCGAGTCTTTGCGGACACATTTGAAAGAGATGGTAGACCAAATGAAGAATAAGGTTGAGGATGACTTTCGCCTCATTGGCGAATCGTCCGCACTTCAGCGAGACCTGGCAAAATAGCCGATACAATATTCGTAGACCTCCCATGAAGTGCCTACTCCTGATTCCCGCCCTCCTCGCCGCCGCTGAGCCGGGCGAGTTCTTTGAGACTAAGGTCCGGCCCGTGCTCGCGAAGAACTGCTATGGCTGCCATCGCGATGCTGCCCTTGGCGGACTCCGGCTCGACTCGCGCGAGGCCATGCTCAAAGGCGGCAAGTCTGGGGCGGCGATCACGGTGGAGCAGCCCGAGCAAAGCCTCCTTTTAAAAGCCGTCCGCCAAGTCGATGACAAGGTGAAGAAGATGCCGCCCACCGGCAAGCTCACCGATGCCGAAATCACGGACCTCTCCACCTGGATCCAACAAGGTGCCATCTGGCCCGCCTCCGCCACCATCAGCAAGGCAGGGAAGGGCATCACGCCCGAGCAGCGCGCCTTCTGGTCCTTCCAGCCGGTGAAAGCCCCCGAGATTCCCGCCGGTGCCAATGCCATTGACCACCTCGTGCAAGCCCGCCTGGCCAAAGACGCTCTGCAACAAGCGCCGAAAGCCGATCAGCGCACCCTCATCCGCCGCGCCTCAGTCGACCTTACCGGACTGCCGCCCACGCCCGAAGAGGTCGATGCCTTTCTGGCCGACCAAGCCCCCAACGCCTACGCCAAGCTCCTTGACCGCCTGCTCGCCTCGCCCCGCTATGGCGAGCGCTGGGGCCGCGTCTGGCTCGATGTCGCGCGCTACTCTGACGACCTGCTCAACTCCACCAAGGAAGAGCCCTACCAGAACTCCTTCCGCTACCGCAATTGGGTGATCGACGCGCTCAACCAGGACCTGCCTTACAGCGACTTCGTCAAAGCCCAAATCGCCGGTGACCAGACCGGCCACCCCGCCGCACTCGGCTTCTATGCCTTAAGCCCCGAAATGCAGGACGACCGCGTCGACGCCACCACCCGCGGTTTCCTCGGCCTCACCGTCGCCTGCGCCACCTGCCACGACCATAAGTTCGACCCCATCCCCACCCGCGACTTCTACTCGCTGCAAGGCATCTTCAACAACACCAAGCTCGCCGAAAAGGAACTGGCTTCCAAAGAGACCGTTGCGCAGTGGAAGGCGCTCGAGAAGCGCGTCAAGGAGATGGAGGAGGACGTCACCCGCTTCTACACGCGGCAGACCGAAATGATCGCCGAGATCGAGGGTGCCAAGACGGCTAGCTACCTGCTCGCCGCCCGTGAAATGGGCCCGAAAGACGGCCTGGACGAAGAGATCCTGAAGCGCTGGAAAGAGTATCAGTCGCAGCCGCGCAAGGACCATCGTTACCTCGACGCCTGGTTCAAAGATCCTGGCGAGAAAACGGCGCACGACTTCCAAGAGGTGGTGCTGGCCATCAACCGCGAGCAGCGCGAAATCGAAACCCGCAACGACTATAAGAAAGGCGGCAATACGGCCAATCCTGACTTGGCTCAGCTCGAGCTTGAGTCCATCGAATACTCGAAGTATGTGTTGTGGCGCAGCCTCTTCGAGCGCTCCATCCGTGATTCAGCCGGCTTCTTTGCCTCCACTGAAGGCGTCTACTTCTTCGGCAAAGGCAAGGTCGATCGCTTCCTGCCCGCCCCCTGGCAAGCCCACGCCAAGGACCTTGAGCGCCGCCTCGCCGAAGCCAAGAAAGCTCTGCCGCCCAAATATCCTTTTCTCCAGATCATCGAGGACAAAGAGAAGATTCAAGACATCAAGATCTCCGTCCGCGGCGACCGCAACAATCTGGGCGAACTCGCCCCGCGCGCCTTCCCGCAGATCTTAAGCAAGCAGCAGAAGCTCTTCACCAAAGGCTCCGGTCGCCTCGAGCTAGGCGAAGCGATTGCTGACCCCGACAATCCGCTCACCGCCCGCGTCATCGTCAATCGCATCTGGCAGCAGCACTTCGGCCGCGGCATCGTCACCACGCCCAGCAACTTCGGCCAACTGGGCGAACGTCCCACCCATCCCGAACTCCTCGACTGGCTCGCCGACCGCTTCGTGAAACAAGGCTGGAGCCTGAAGCAACTACACCGCGACATCATGCTGTCGGAGACCTATCAACTCGCCAGCGCCGGCACCGACCAGATGGCCGCCAACGTCGCCAAGGACCCCGACAACGTCCTTCTCTGGCGCTCGCCGCGTCGGCGGCTCGACGTCGAGAGCATGCGCGATGCCATGCTCTACGTTAGCGGCGAACTCGACCTCACCCCCGGCGAACTCGCCGTCAAACTCGACGAGCCCAGCTTCAAGAAACGCACCGTCTACGGCTTCGTCGGTCGCCGCAGGCTCGACACCATGCTGGCCCTCTTCGACTTCCCGAATCCGCTGGCCACCAGCGAAGCCCGCATGCCGACCAACGTGCCGCCGCAGCGCTTGTTCCTGATGAATAGCCCCTTTGTCGAAGCCCGCGCCCAGAGCCTTGCAGCTCGCTCCGAAGGTCCTCTCGAAGCCCGCGTGACGCGCCTATACCGGCAGCTTTTTGGCCGATCGCCGGAAGCAAAGGAACTCGCTCTCGCCAAGGACTTTCTCGCCAGCGGCGACTGGACATCTTACACCCGCGCCCTCTTGGGCTCGAACGAATTCTTGTTTGTAAATTAAGGAGGAGAGGCAGAATGAATCGACGAAGCATGCTCGAAACCATGGGCGCTGGCCTGGCCCTGACGGGCTTCCGCGCACTTCAAGCCGCTGACGACCCCCTGGTCGCCAAGGCCCCGCACTTTGCCCCGAAAGCCAAGCACGTCATCTGGCTCTTCTTGAACGGCGGACCCTCGCAAGTCGACACCTTCGACCCCAAGCCGATGCTCGACAAGTACCATGGCCAGCCCATGCCCACCGCCAATCTGCGCACCGAACGCAAGACCGGCACTCTGCTTAAGTCGCCCTTCTCGTTCAAGCCCTACGGCCAAAGCGGCATCCCGGTGAGCGAAATCTTCCCGAAGCTCGGCGAACGCATCGACGAGTTCACCGTCATCCGCAGCATGCATACTGACCGGCCGAATCACGAGCCCAGTTTGATGATGCTCAACACCGGCGATCGCCTCAGCGGCCGCCCCTCGATGGGCTCCTGGCTCACCTACGGCCTCGGCACCTTCAACCAAAACCTGCCCGGCTTCGTGGTGCTGTGCCCCGGCCTGCCTGTGCTGGGCCCGCAAAACTGGAGCGCCGGCTTCCTGCCCGCCGTCCACCAAGGCACCTACCTGCCGACCACTGAGAAGGATCCCAAGCAGCTCATCCAGTTCATCCGCAACCCCAAGCTTGAGCCCGCCGCCCAACGCCGCGAGATCGACCTGATGCGCCACCTGAACGAATTGCAGATCGAGCGCGAAGGCCACGACCGGCAATTCGAAGCCAGCATCCAATCCGCCGAAATTGCCTTCCGCATGCAGAGCGAAGCGCCCGAAGCCTTTGATATCTCGCGCGAGCCCGAAGCCGTCCGCGCCCGCTACGGCGACTCGGATTTCGGCCGCGGTACCCTCGTCGCCCGTCGACTCGTGGAGCGCGGCGTCCGCATGGTGCAGGTCTACTTCGGCAACTTCCAGCCCTGGGACAACCACGACGACATCATGCTCCACCAGAAACTCGCGAACCAAGCCGACGCGCCCATCGCCGCCTTGATCGACGACCTGAAGTCGAGCGGACTTTTACAGGACACCATCGTCATCGTGGGCGGCGAATTCGGCCGCACGCCCGCCGTTGAAGTCGGCGGCTTGGTGAAGACCCAAAACGGCCGCGACCACAACAACCACGGCTTCACTTATCTCGTTGCCGGCGGCGGCTTCAAACGCGGCCACATCCACGGCGCCACCGACGACTTCGGCTTCGCCGCCGTGGAGAACAAGGTCTACATCCACGACTTCCACGCCACCCTGCTGCACCAACTCGGGCTCGACCATACGCGCCTCACCCACCGCCACTCCGGCCGTGACTATCGGCTGACCGACGTCGGCGGCGAAGTGGTGAAGGCGATCCTGGCGTAACAACTTCGCTACGCGCCCCCGGGGCGGCTATAATCAAGCAGGAACTCACTATGATACGCCGCTCATTTTTGGCCTCGCTCGCGGCTAGCTCCGCGGCTCCGGTGCTTGCGCAACGTCCTCAGGCGGCGAAAATTCCCGCCATCGTCGACGCCTTGAAGGTCTCGGTGAGTGAGGTGATCGTCCCGGTCACTGTCACCGACGAGAAGGGCCGGTTCGTCTCCGATCTTGACAAAGGCGACTTCACGATCTTAGACGAAGGCCGTCCGCAGACCATCACCTACTTCAACCGCGAACGGCAACAGCCCGTCGTGGCTGGCTTTCTGCTCGACATGTCGAACGCCCAGCGGCTCCACTGGTCTAAGTTTCTCGACGCGGCGCAGGAACTGGTGCTGAGCCTGCTCCCCGGCGATCCGCGCTTTGCCGGCTACCTGATCACCTATTCGAACGAAGCCGAGTTGGCCGTCAATACCACCGCCGACAGCGATAAGCTGCTCGAGAAGATCCGCAAACTGAAGCCCGGCGGCGGCGCCGCCATGTACGACGCCATTTATATGGCCTGCACCAGCCGCAACCTCGTGAAGGGCGAACCGATTGAGCCGCGACGCGTGATCGTCATCATCGGCGACGGTCATGACAATGCCAGTAAGAAGGGCCTGGAAGAAGTCCTCGAACTGGCGCAGCGCAATCTGGTTACCGTCTACTGCGTTTCCACTGCCGCCTTTGGCTTCGCTTCGGACGGCGAGAAAACCTTGAACCGCCTAGCAGAGGAGACGGGCGGCCGGGTGGTGTCCCCCTTGCAGGGCGTCTATAAGGATGTCTCGGGTTACCTGTCCACGCCTTCCGATGAAGGTAACTACGCCCTGAAGGTTGGCACGGGCGGCTACGCTTCGGCGATCGCCCAGGGCCTCTTCCGCGCCGTCGCCGATACGGTGGGCGAAGTGGTAACGCAGTACATCATCCGTTACGCGCCCGAGTCCACCGACGACAAGAAGGCCTTCCACCGCATTGAAGTGAAGCTGAATCAGCCGGGTGTCACCATCCGTGCACGCAAGGGGTACTACCGCTTCCTCCCCTAAAGAGGAACTGCTTTTGGTCGATAAGCCTGACGGATCTACGCAGGCCGCCCAAGGAGATTCCGGCCGTCGATGCCCTCCACCAAGTCCACTACTCAACTCGAGTTCGGCGAAGCGCTCCTGCTTGAACTTGCCCTGCCGGGCGAGCGGCCGGTGGCGATTGGCGTGGCCTTGCACGAGCCTGCTAGCGGCGACCTGCACTTCCGCTTCCGGCAGGACTGGGAGAGCTTCGTCCCCGAAGAAGACCTCGACTACGTCTCGGCGCTTGAGGCCGATCTTCAGGCCAAGGCTCGCCAAATGGGTGGCACGGCGCTGCTCGAGTGGCTCGAAGAGCACAGTTCGCATATGCTCCGGCTCTCGTCGCGCGAGCGCGTGGTCGTCAGCCGCGCGGAAGCTACCCTGGGGCGCCTCTACCGGGAGCAGGTCTCCTCCGCAGTCCAGGAGTTCCGCACGCACTTGCCTTTGTACGGCCTGCGCGCGGCGGCGGGTCACTTTAGCGGTCAGCAGACTGTGGAGCCTGAAGGCTGGATCGAGGTTCCTCATCAGAAGCTCAAGAAGAACCAATTCGTCGCCACGGTCGTCGGTGAGAGCATGCTGCCCCTGATTCCCGATGGCAGTCTGTGCGTCTTCGAAGCCAACGTCACCGGCTCCCGCCAAGGCCGTCTCGTTCTGGTCGAGAACCGCGCGGCCGGGGGCGGGGAACGCTACACCGTGAAGCGCTACCGCTCGGAGAAGGTGCAAAGCCCCGATGGCCAATGGCGCCATGAGCGGATCCTGCTCGAACCCCTCAACCCGGACTTCGAAGCCTGGGAACTCACCGCAGGCGACGACCTCGCCGTCATCGCCGAGTTTCAATACGTTATCGAATAGAATCAATCACTTACGGCCAAGAAACACAATCCGACTCAATTCTAAGTCCATTAGAATTAATGCTTCAGCGGGAAATCTCGCTTTTCGATCGCGCACGTAATCTGTTTAAATCGTTCATAATAAATCACTTACATAGTTTTCAGCTCCGAATTCACCCATTGCTCTGCGCCAATGCGACAATGAAAGCTCGATGAAAGTACAAGAACTTGTGGAGGCCGAAGGTCACCTGATTGACTCCCACATCATGGAGCAGATCTTCGACACGGTCGTCGAATTC
>JBBQQS010000146.1:0-10624 GCA_038215525.1 Bryobacterales bacterium | reverse complement strand
GACGGAGACCAACTCGGCGAAGGCGCCGTGGCGGCGGAACTCGCCGCAGGAGACGCCCAGCACTTGCCGGTTGTCGCACAGATTGATTTCCCCGCGCGTGCAGAAAAAGCACTGGCCGCAGGAGACGGTGGAATCGAACGTTACGCGGTCTCCGGCTTGCCAGCCCTTCACATTGGCGCCCACGGCTTCAATGACGCCGGAGGCTTCATGGCCCATCACGATGGGCGGGATGCGGCGGCCGGTGGAACCGTCGAGTCCGTGGACGTCCGAGCCGCAGATGCCGCAGGCCTTGACGCGGATCAGGACATCGTCGGTCGAAATCGTGGGATCCGGCACGTCCTGGTAGCCGAGTTGCATGTATTGTTCGAGCAGAAGCGCTTTCATGGGTTCGTTACCGTTTTATCACGCTTAGCGGAACAGATACATGGGCAGGAGCGTTACGAGCGAAACCAAGCCGATAAACGGCCAACTGAGAGCGTGGCCGAAGTTGACCGTGTAGCCGATGCCCAAACGCCGTTCCACCAACAGCGCCGGGTCTTCGCGATTGAAGTAGACCATGCCGCCCCAGCGCCAGGTGGCATCGGGCGTGTTGTCCGGCGAGTCGTCGGGCGCGGCTTGCAGCTTCACCATGTAGATGACGAACGCGGCGACCAGCGCAAACAGCACGCCGATAAAAAGCGCGCTCACCCAACCCGCCGGGCTGTGGGCCATCAGCGGTTGCAACCCCATGTAGGCGAACAGTACGCCCAGATGCAACTGGATCAACAGCAGCAGGATGGCATTGGCGGTCAACATCTTGAGGCTTGGACTGCCTGGCCGAACGCGTCGCGTGCCGGTGATGAGCCCGTAAGCCAGGAAGCCCAATAGTCCTTCCAGGAGCACGCCAAAGATCAGGAGCCCATAGACGAGCTTTTCACTCTTCTGGCCCCAGCGGTCCGCCTCGCCCCAGAGGTTGTAGTGGATCGGGAAGCGCTGCGGAATCTGGTCCCAGTGCTGGGAGAGGTAAAGGGCGGTGCCAGCGATCAGCAGTACCGGAATCGCCGTTGCCAGCCAGGCGTAGGGGATCTCGGGAGCTTTTAAACCCAGGCTGGTAGTGTGGATTCTATCGCTGGGGAGGGCGAAGCGGAGCGCTTGCTGGCGCATCCGGATCAGCAGCGCCATGGCGACGGCGATCTGCGCCACCAGCGCCCACGGCAGCCAGCGGTCAGCGACCGTCACCAGGCCCATCGCCAAGGCCGTGAAGAGCCAAATGGCCCACTGGTAGCGGCGGACCATTCCTCTGCCTTCTTCTGATTCCCGGACCGCCGCTGAGACCGGCACGCCGAAAAGCTTGCGGCTCATTTGCGGCGGAAAGTGAAAGATTCCGCCTAGAAATAACAGCACACCCATCGCAATCCAGTTCATGACTTCATCCCTTCCGCCGCCGCCCGCAATTCGCGGCTCACGGCTTCAACCGACAGTCCATGCCCTCGCATCTCCGCCACCAAATTGCGCAAGCGCTGCCGGAAGTTGTGCTCCGCGTCGGCTTGGTTGGGCTTTGGCTGCGCGCGATCAAGTACGCGGACGGCTTTGCCCTGCGACACTTCGAGCCAACCCTCTTGCGCCAGGGTCCGGTAGGCCTCGGCGACGGTGTTGAAGTGGACGCCGAGGTCGATGGCCAAACGCCTGACGCCGGGCAGCGCTTCACCGGGCCGAAGCTGGCCTTCGACGAGGTAGCTGCGGAACTGGTCGACGATTTGGCGGTAGGCCGGGGTGGGCGAGCTAAGGTCGACGGAGAGGGCGAGGTCAAGCATGTCTGTATGCGGTACAGGTACAGTATACAGTTATGCGGCGGACTGTCAAATGAAAATTTAGCTAGCGGTCTTCTTCCATCGAAATGCGGAGCGCCTTCAGGAACTTCGCGTCCTGCGAGGTCCACTTGACGGTGCCGGCCGATTCGAAGGTGGTGCGCTCTTCGGTGGATTCGTCGTCGTTATCGGAGTCTGAGTCGTCGTCGCGCTTGTTAAAGCCGATGGTGGCTTCCAGCACCAAGAACACGTCATATCCCGAACGCTTGATGTCGCCGATTGCGCTGGCGATGCGGTCCGATTCGGACAACGATTCGTTGATCGCGTTGCCCAGTTCCTGCATTAGTTCTTTCAGGCGATCGTCCAATTTCGTGTCCTTTCCTTCCGGCCCGCCTCAACGGTACTCAACTCCAGGCTAGCATTTTGGCTTCTACTACGCTGGATGCTTCGACGTTACCCGAAGCTTCATCCAAGTTATCGGCCAAGACTTTGATAGCATGAGGGTACCCCTGTATGTGGAACCTGGTGAAGCAATTCATGAGCACCGTAGTTCCAGCCGTCATCAAGCCGATGCGCGTGTTGTGGAACGAGATGATCGGCTTTGTTTTCATCGTGTTCGCGGTGATGATCATCGGCTCGACGATCCGGCGCTGGAACGAATTCGATGGCTCGATGAGCACAATACTGTTGTTTGCCGCCTCGGTATTTTTCTTTTTCGTGATGGCCGGCTACGGCCTTTACTCTTTCTTCCGAGCCCGTAAAATCAAGCGAACCTGATGCAGCCCGGCGAGTTCCCCTTCACCCGAGGTATCCACGCGGAGATGTATCGCCGCCGGTTCTGGACCATGCGCCAGTACGCGGGCTTCGGCACCGCGCAGGAGGCCAACCAGCGCTATCGCTATCTGCTGGCCCAAGGCACCACTGGCCTGTCGGTTGCCTTCGACCTGCCGACGCAAATGGGCTACGATCCTGACCATCCCATGGCCGCCGGCGAAGTGGGCCGCGTGGGCGTTGCCATATCTTCGCTTGCCGATATGGAAGTGCTCTTCCAAGGCATCCGGCTCGACCAGGTATCGACGTCGATGACCATCAACTCGACGGCCGCCATTCTGCTTTCGCTCTACGTCCTGGTCGCGCGCCGCCAAGGCGCCGACGTTGGCAAGCTGAACGGCACCATCCAGAACGACATCCTCAAGGAGTACATCGCGCGCGGCACTTACATCTATCCGCCGCGTCACGCGATGCGCATCATCACGGACCTGTTCGCCTGGGCCGGCCGCGAGGTGCCCGAATGGAACACGATTTCCATCTCGGGCTATCACATCCGTGAGGCGGGCTCGACGGCGGTGCAGGAGGTGGCTTTTACGCTGGCCAATGCCATCGCCTATATCCAGGCGGCGATCGACGCGGGCTTGCCCGTAGACACCTTCGCGCCGCGCCTGTCGTTCTTCTTCAACGCCCACAATGACTTCTTCGAGGAGATCGCCAAGTTCCGCGCGGCGCGCCGGCTTTATGCCCATCTGATGCGCGACCGCTTTGGCGCCGTGAATCCGAAGAGCTGGCAACTGCGCTTCCACACGCAGACAGCGGGCGCGACGCTGACGGCGCAGCAGCCGGACAACAACGTGGTGCGGGTGGCGCTGCAGGCGATGGCGGCGGTGCTGGGCGGTACCCAGTCCTTACACACTAACTCGCGGGACGAGGCGTTGTCGTTGCCGACGGCCGATAGCGCGCTGCTCGCCTTGCGCACGCAGCAAGTGATCGCCTACGAAAGCGGCGTCACCCAGGAGCCGGACCCCTTGGGCGGCAGCGTGTATGTCGAGCGGCTGACCGATGAAATCGAGGCGGGGGCGCAGGCCTACCTCAAGCGCATCGACGACATGGGCGGCGCCATTGCCGCGGTGGAGCAGGGCTACATTCAGCGTGAAATCCAGAACGCGGCCTATGAGTATCAGCGGGGCATCGAGAGCGGCCAGCGGGTGATTGTTGGCGTGAATAAGTTCGCGCAGGATAAGTCGGCGCCCATACCGATCTTCAAGATCGATCCGGCGCTTGAGCAGCAGCAGGTGGAACGCCTGCGCGCCGTTCGCGCCAGCCGGAGCGCGAGCGAGGTGTCGGCGCGGCTGAATGCATTGGAACTGGCCGCTGGCGGGGCCGATAACTTACTGCCGCATATTCTCGCGTGTACGGAAGCTTATGCCACGGTGGGCGAGATCTCCGATCGCCTGCGGCGCGTGTTTGGGGAGTATCAGGAGAATTTGGGCTGACGCGGCGGACCTGGTAAGCCGACGAAGGCGCCGCAGTTGGAACCTCACGGCTTTGCCTGGGCCGACTTGGCGGCGACGGCCGGCACGGCATAGCGCTCGGCGGCGGAAACCATGCGCTGCGGCAGGCCCTCCTGCCGGACGCGCCCGGCTTTACCCATCAGGAACCAGACAACGCGGCCCAGGTCATAGGCGCGGAAGAGCATATTCTCGCGAAGCACGTAATTGCGGGCCGAGAGCGTCACGCGACGCGTGATACGGGTGCCGAGGTTGGGTTGCGCGATGCGCACGGACTCATCGGCAGCGACGGGCTGTGGCATGCGGCACTCGTTCAGCCGGACCACGACGACCGCTTCGTCCGTAGAAATGTGCTTCGTTTGCTTGGCGGGCGATTCGCCGGGCAGGGACCGGTCGACGACGCCGTGCGCGGCGACACAACCGGTGAGGATGAGATCGTGCAGGACCTTCTGTCGCTCGAGATCGACTTGGGCTTCGATGTGATGGGCAAAACCAAGGGGCTTGAAGGTGGCGCTCACCGAGGTATCGTGGGTCGCCGCGCCGAGCCAGAGCTCTTCGCCATCTACCGTCTCCGGCTGACGCCAGATGCGCACGTGGTGGCGCTTGGCAAAAGTGTTGAGTCCGCGTTGGCGCAGCAGATCGGGCGCACGGCCGGAGAGTTGCATCGTGCTCATCGGCGCGTCGACGTATGCGCCGCTCTCGGCGACGGCGCGAATGGATTGCAGGCAGGTGCGGCCGGTAATGCGGTCCGCCGCTTCCCAGCCGGCCGCGGCGAAGGCGCGTTCCAGGCTTTCGCGGGAGCCGACGAAGAGCAGGTTGGTAGGGTCAATCGGCTTAGTGGTAGCCGGGCGATGGGTCCACTCGGGCATTTCGGCGATGGCTTGGGCGAAGCGCATGCCTTCGGTCGTGGTAAGCTCCCGGGCATCCGTGGGGCTTTCCGCGACGATGTCGACCGGGATGTCCAGCTCGAGCTTGACGTGCAATTCGGTGCCGGGGAGATAGTTGATTTCAGGTTCGGGAAACTTGAAGAGAATGTTCGAGCCGATAGTGGCCGAGATGCCGACCATCGGATGCCAGGTGACGAGCCCCAGCGCGCGCCGATGAAGCCGGTGGGCCATGCTGGCCGTGGCTCGAATGCCGCGGATTTTGCCGGTGCGGTCCACCTTTTCGCGGGCGTTATCGACGGAGATAAGCCGGGTGGCGATGCGTTGGGAGGCTGTTTCGTCGCCTTCGCCGTGGCGAAGGATCTCGTCAAGCCGCAGGCGGAGGGAGGCGGTCTCGTGGATCAACCCAAGGCCGACGCGCTTCACTTGCTCGACGTGGCCTTGGACCATGGTGCCGGCGGGCAACAGGAGCAGGCCGTCGGCGTCACGCACGGGGACGACGGTGAGTCCGCGAACTAAGTCGCCGCGTTTGGCGTCATGCGAAGAGACCGACGTCAGCAAGCGGATTTCGAGGATCGTTCCAGCCGGCAGCACCGCCGCGGGAAGCGCCGTCGCGCAGCAGAGGAAGCAACTGAGCCGGAGGGCAGCGCGAATCTTCAAATTGAACACCATCCTTAAACGTTGTCCTTCCGCAGATTGGGTTGAGTATACTTCACTTTTCGACCCGAACTTCTCATCTAGTGACAGAAAGAGTGGAATCTTCCGTCTAGAGGGGAGGGTGGATCGATTACCCCTGGTCTTCGGCGAGTTTGCGGAGGTAAGTCCAGGAGTAAATGCCGGTGCTGTGGCCGTCGTTCCAGGCGATCTTGATCGCGTAGTTGCCGATGGGTTCCACGGAGTCCATCCGCAGGCGCGGCTTATACATTTGAAAGGGGTCTGCTGGGGGCGCGAAGGAATAGTTGGTCTTCTGCGGCTCAGTACCGTGGGCGCCGGTGCAGACGGCGCAGGGACATTGGTCGCGCAGCAGCTCGACGCTGAAGGACGATTGCCGGCCATCCTGCCAGTCGATGTCGATGCCCTTCGACTTGGAGATGGCGATGTGTTGAGGATCTTGAGCGGACATGGTGGTTATTGGATGCGGTCGACGTGGCGCACGCCGGAGATGCGGCGCAACGTGGCGGTGATTTTCTCGAGCTGTTTCTTATCGCGGACATCGGTGGTGACGTCGATAATCTTGCCTTCGCGGCGTTCGGTATCGTCGCGTGTCTCAAGGCTTTGAATATTGGAGTTTTCGGCGAATAGGATCGACGTAATCTGATTCAGCATGCCGAGCCGGTCGTCGGAGTAGACGGTGAGGCGGACGCGGAAGGAGCGGCCGGCGCCGCGGGTCCAGTCGACGTTCATGCGGCGTTCGGCTTCGTACATCAGGTTGTCGACGTTCTTGCAGCTTTTGGCATGCACGGTGACGCCTTTGCCGCGGCTGATGTAGCCGACGATGGGCTCGCCTTTGATGGGGTTGCAGCATTTGGCCAGCGTGATCAGCAGGTTGCTCATGCCGTCGACGGTGAGCACCAGGTCCTGGTCGCCATCGGTTGGGGGCTTGGGCGGGGCGACGGGCTCGGTCCTTTCGGGCTCGGTTTCGGTCACCAGTTCGGGGACTAGCTTATGCAGCACCTGGCGCGCCGAGTACTTGCCGTAGCCGAGGGCGGCGTGGAGGTCCTCAATTTTTGGGTAGCCGTATTCGGCGGCGACCGCTTCGAGTTGATCCTTGGTGATTTTCGAAAGGGCGACGCCCAGGCGGCGGGCCTCTTTCTCCAGATACTTTTCGCCAATCTCAATCGCCTTCACGCGCTCCGTGGCGTTGATGACGTGCCTGATGCGGTTGCGGGCTTTGGAGGTCTTGACGAAGCCCAGCCAGTCCTTACTGGGCGAGTGTCCGGTTTGGGTGAGGATCTCGATGACGTCGCCGTTCTTAAGCTCGTGCTTCAAGGGGACGATGCGGCCGTTCACTTTGGCACCCACGCAGAGGTGGCCGATGTCGGAGTGGACGGCGTAGGCGAAGTCGACGGGGCAGCCGCCTTGGGTGAGGATGATGACCTTACCGGCGGGCGTAAAGCAGTAGACTTCATCGGTGGCGAGGTCGCGCTTCAAGGTGGACATGAAGTCGGCGGGGTCGCGCATTTCCGTCTGCCACTCCACCAATTGGCGCATCCAGACCACGCGCTCGTCGCCGGCCTGGCCGCGCTTGCCTTCCTTATACTTCCAGTGCGCGGCAATGCCCTCTTCGGCCACGCGGTGCATTTCTTCGGTGCGGAATTGGACTTCGAAGGGCTGGCCATCGGGCCCCATCACCGACGTGTGCAGGCTCTGGTAGAGGTTGGGCCGGGGGATGGCAATGTGGTCCTTAATGCGGCCGGGGATCGGGTGCCATTCGTTGTGCATAACGCCGAGCGCGGCGTAGCAGTTCTTCACCGAGTCCGTGATGATGCGCAGGGCGAGCAGGTCGTAGACCTGGTCAATGCCGATACGCTGCTTTTGCAGCTTGAGGTAGACGGAGTAGGGGCGCTTCATGCGCGCTTCCACGCGGGCGGGAATCGAGTTTTCTTTGAGCTTTTCCTCCACGATTTGCTTGATCTTGGCGAGAAAGCCTTCGGTGGCTTGCCGGGTGGTTTCAATCTCGTGGATGACTTGGGCGTGCGCCTCGGGATCCAAATGCCGAAAGGCCAAGTCCTCGAGTTCGCCCCGGACTTTGCCCATCCCCAAGCGATTGGCGATGGGGGCGTAAATTTCGATGGTTTCCTGGGCGATACGTTTGCGGCGTTCGGGGTCCTTAATGCCGTCGAGGGTGCGGCAATTGTGGAGGCGGTCGGCCAGCTTGACGATGATCACGCGGACGTCGGAGACCATGGCCAGCAGCATCTTGCGGACGCTTTCGGCCTGCCGGTCTTCGCGCGAATAGACCTTGATCTTCGACAGCTTGGTGACGCCGTCGACGATGCGCGCGACGTCCTCGCCGAAGCGCTTTTTGATCTCGTCCATCTTGACGGGCGTGTCCTCAACGACGTCGTGCAGGATGCCGGCGATGAGGGTGACCTGATCCATCATCATGCCGGCCAGGATCAGGGTGACTTCGAGGGGGTGGGCCATGTAGGGCTCGCCCGAGTCGCGCGTTTGGGCGGCGTGGAGGTGCAAGGCAAACTCGTAGGCTTTGCGGAGGGGCTCGAGGTCTTCGGTGGGGCGCGTTTGGCGCACACGATCTTCCAGGCGCTGGTAGAGCGCCTCCAACTGGTCAACGCCAATAGGCGCAGGCATGTCTTTCGTGGGGATGGCCAACCTCTCTTCAGTATACGGGCTCCCGCTATACTGGGGGATTCTGGTGATCGTGGAAGAGGCCTACCTGCCGTTGACGCTGTACTTCCCCGACCTGTCGGAGGCGAAGTTCCAGGAGTTCTGCGACCAATATGCGGACTTCCGGCTCGAGTACACCGCCGAGGGGGAGTTGCTAATTATGGCGCCGACGGATCGCCACACTAGTCTACGCAACGCCAAGATTGTCTTCCACCTCATGCGCTGGGCCGAAGCCGATGGCCAAGGTGAGGTGACCGAATCAAGCGGGGGCTTCACGCTCGGTAACGGTGCCCGCCGTTCGCCTGACGCCAATTGGAGTTCACACGAACGCTTCGCCATCGGTGCCTGCCCGGAATTCGTAATCGAGCTCCTTTCGCCATCGGACCGGCCCAAGGTGACGCGTTCCAAGATGCGCGAATGGATCGACAACGGCGCGGAACTGGGCTGGATGATCAATCCGGCGACGCGGACGAGGACGGTGTTTCGGGCGGGCGCGGAGCCGGTGGAGCCAGTAGAGATGGTGGGGCTGGTTGAGTTGGCGGGTGAGGGTGCGGTGGCGGGGTTTGTGTTGGAGTTGGGTCAGGTCTGGGGGATTTAGTTGGTATAATGCCAACTAGTGGAAATGAGCTTCTAACTGGAGATCGCGCGAAGGCGAAGCTAAATTCTTGCATTGCCGATGGGCTTTTCGTCGTTACTCGGCATTTCCGTGAAGAGTTGGCGAACGATAGTTTGACGATGGAGGACGCGTTTGCGTTTTGCCGGTCCGGTGCGGTTTTAACTGCGCCGGAAAAGGACATGCGAACGGGAAGTTGGAAATACCGGATGTAGCCATGGTCTTTGCTTTCCGACCCGACAACGTTGTGTTGATTACGATTTTCGCGAGGACATTATGGTGAAAACTAGTAATTTCGAATGCACCACCTGCGGCAAGTTCGTAGCGCTCGAGCGACGCAGCTACCGCTATGTCGAAAGTGGACTCACGAACGTAATCTTGCAGGATATCGAGATGACCGATTGTCCTCATTGTGGGAACTCAGACTTGCTACTTCCGCGAGCCGGCAAGATCCATCGGGCGATTGCACAGGCGCTCGCTAATAGTCCCGCCCGATTAACGGGAGAGCAACTTCGCTTTCTACGCACACACATCGGCATGAGTGGCGAGGAATTTAGCCGTTACCTGCACACGGACAAGACCAAGATCTCGAAATGGGAACGAGGGGAAGATCGTATCGGCCCGGCTACGGACCGGCTGGTTCGGCTGGTCGTTGCTGCGATCGACAGTGAACTTCGCCCGGGCGTTTCGGCGGTCGCTGAACACCTGCCCCTGATCGGGGACGAGTCTGGCAACGACTGGGAGTTACACGTGGATGTCACCACGCTGCAGACCAGCTTCTTAAAGGTCTCGCTGGCGGCCTAAGTCTACATCACGCCAAAGCGATACATCGTCGTCGACTTCCTTACCTCGCCCGCTTTGATGACCGTGGTGGGGAACTTGGGTTGGTTGGGTGAGTCAGGGAAGTGCTGGGTTTCTAGGCAGAGGGCGGCGCGGCGTTGGATGGGGCGGCCGGCTTTGCCCTTCAGCGTGCCGTCGAGGAAATTGCCGGTGTAGAACTGGACACCGGGCTCGGTGGTAAGCACTTCCATCACGCGCCCCGACGTGGGTTCGCTCACCTTGGCGACTAAGTTTAATTGACCGTCGTGCTTGGTGAAGACAAAGTTATGGTCGTAACCGCTGCCGAGTTTCATCTGTTCCTCATCGGCATCGATGCGCTCGCCGATGGCGTGGGGAGTGGTGAAGTCGAAGGGCGTGCCTTTTACGGGGCGTAACTCTCCGGTGGGGATGAGGCCGGCGTCGACGGGGGTGAAGCGATCGGCGTAGATCTCAAGTTGGTGCGTCAAGTTATTCTCAAGGCCACCTAAGTTGAAGTAACTGTGGTTGGTGAGGTTGGCGACCGTGTCGGCGTCAGTAGTGGCGGTATATTCAATGCGGAGCTCGTTCGCGGGAGTGAAAGTATAGCCTACGGTCACCGTCAACTTACCCGGGTAGCCTTCTTCCCCGTCTCTGCTCACGTAAGTCAGCTCCAGTCCATTCTCACCCACTTCTTTGGCCTGCCAGACCTGGCGACTGAAACCCTTCAGCCCGCCGTGGAGAGCATTCGGGCTATTGTTGATGGCTAAGTTATATGAGGTGCCATTCAAACTAAACTTACCTTTGGCGATGCGATTGCCATAGCGGCCAATCAGCGCGCCGAAGTAAGGGTGCTCGCCGAGGTAGCCGGCGAGGGTATTGAAACCGATCACCACGTCGCCTAACTTACCGGCT
>JBBQQS010000145.1:0-10667 GCA_038215525.1 Bryobacterales bacterium | reverse complement strand
TTGTGGACGTCGGCATCGGCGGCGGCGGTGACGGTGCAGGTGTTCAGGATGACCAGATCCGGCTGGCCGGGTTCGGCGATGAGGCCGCGCGCTTCGAGAGCGCTCGCCAAAGCGGAGCCGTCCGCCTGCGTAGCGCGGCAGCCGAAGTTATGGATAGAAAAAGTGCGCACCCTATCTCCCAGTCTAGCAATGGTCTAATACAGAGGGCGGCGCTGGATGCCGATAAAATCAGCAATGGCCGATCACGTCCTCTCGCAGCAGGAAATCGAAAACGTCTTCAAAAGCGTCCAGCAGAAGAGCCCGACGGAGACGGCGGCGGCCCGGGCGCAGCCTTACGACTTCCGCCGGCCGGATCGCATCGCGAAAGACCAACTGCGGGCGATGCACATGATCCACGAGACGTTCGCCCGCTCGATCGGCTCGAGCTTGTCGGCGTTCCTGCGCGCTTACGTGGCAGTGAACATCGTCTCGGTGGAACAACTGTCGTTCGCCGAGTTCTCGCGCAGCCTGCCGTCGCCCACGTGCCTGATCAACTTGGGCATGGTGGGCTTCGATAATAGCGCCCTGATGGAGATCAACCCGGGCATTCTCTTCCCGGTGCTCGAACTGATCCTCGGCGGGTCACTCGCCAAGCCGGCGCGGATTGACCGGGAGATCACCGAAATTGAACGGGCCATCCTCGATGGCTTCTTCCGGATCCTGATTAAGGACTTGAAGGAAGCCTGGCGCTTGGTGCCGGCCGCGCTCGACTTCCGGATCGAAGGCTACGAGACGGATCCGCAACTGCTGCAGATCCTGTCGCCGAATGAAGCGGTGGTCGCGATCAGTATCGAACTACGCGTGGGCGACATCGCCGGGATGATGAACATCGGCATTCCGTCGATCATCATCAAGATGCTGGGCCAGAAGATGGACCAGCACATGGTGCGCAAAAGCGAACTGAGCGAAAACGAGCAGAACCGGATTATGCGGCTGCTGCGGCCGGCGGCAGTGCGAGTGGACATCCGGCTCTCCGGCCCGACGCTCAGCGTACGTGACCTGCTGAGTTTGAAGGCCAACGACGTGCTCAGCTTCGACTATCCGATGCAGAAGCCGATGAATGTCATCTTCAACGGCCGGCGGAAGTACTTGGGCCAAATTGTGGCCACCGGCCGTAAAAGGGCGGTGGAATTGGGCCAAAAGATGATGCTCGACGATTGATTCGGCGATAGACTGTCTGCATGCGTGCCTTTGGTTTGATGCTTTTCTTGGCCGGCGCCGCCGGGGCGGCGGTCGACTTCGCGAAGGACGTGCGGCCGCTCCTCGAAGCCCGTTGCGGCGGCTGCCACGCGGCGGCCGTTGCCACCAGCGACTTTTCGATCGCCTCGGCAGAGAGCATCCGCGCGGGCGGTAAGAAACACGGCCGGGCCGTGGTGGGCGGGCAGCCGGAAGCGAGCCCGATGCTGCGGATGGTCCGCGGCACGCTCACCCCGAAGATGCCGATGGGTGCGGCTTTGCCGGCGGCCGAGATTGCCACGCTCGAAGCCTGGGTCCGCGAGATGCCGGCCGAGGCGGCGACGGCGAAGTCCGTGTGGCGGTGGCCGTATGAGAAGCCGCTGAAGCCCCCAGTGCCAATGGGCGCGGCGCACCCGGTGGATGCCTTTATCCTCGCGAAACTAAAGGCCAAGCAATTGAGCTTGGCGCCGCCTGCCGATCGCCGCACGTTGGCCCGGCGTGTTTATCTCGACCTGATCGGTTTGCCACCCAGCCAGGAAGAGTTGCAGGCCTTCTTAAATGACAAGGCAGCCGATGCCTATCCCAAGCTGATCGACCGCCTGCTAAGCGATCCTCGGTATGGCGAACGCTGGGGCCGCCATTGGCTGGACCTGGTACGCTACGGCGAGACCTCGGGGCTTGAGGGCGACGGCGCCATCGGCAACGCGTGGCGCTACCGGGACTGGGTGATTGAAGCCTTTAACGACGACCTGCCTTATGACCGCTTCGTGCGGGATCAACTCGCCGGCGCCGACGAACACTCGAAGAGCCGCAACAATTACGCGCCGGCGGTGCAAGGCCATGTTCCGCTGGGCTTTTTGCGCGTGGCGCCCTGGGACCAATCGAACCTGGTGGCCGACGAGGTGCGCGCCAACTACCTGAGCGAGGTGACCACCGCGACGAGCTCGATCTTTCTGGGACTGAGCGTCGGCTGCGCGCGCTGCCATGACCATAAATATGACCCCATTCCGCAGCGCGATTTCTATCGCCTGCAAGCGTTCTTTAATGCCGTGCAAGTCGAAAACGTCGACGTGCCTTTCCGCGACCCGGAGTTTGCCACCTTGGCCAAAAGCCAGGTGGAGAAGTACCGCGAACTAACCAAGGACGGGCCGGAGAAGAAGGCTCTTGACTTGCAGGAACAGGCGCTTTTGCCCAAGCTGGCGGCCTACAAGAAAGCCAACGCAGGCCAGGAACTCACGAGCGCCGACCTTCGACTCGAACTTCGTCGCAACGACCATCGCATCTTGGTCGAACCCGAGCGCCGCCGCCACGCCAGCCTAAAGGAAGACGCCGACCGCACGCAGGACCCCGAAGAGAAGCAAGCCCTCGAGAGCTTCGAAGCGCAACTGATGCCGGGCCTGAAGGCGGCCTACGCTCAGCCGGGTTTTGACGCCTTGGGCCGCTTCGACGTCCTCACCGTGGAGGACGTACGAACCGAAGCCACCCGGCAAACTTCGAAGATCTTCACCGCGGCCGAACTCAACCGCCATCACGAGCTGTCCGAAACGCTCGACCTGTACCGCCGGCGGATGGGCCGCTGGGGGACCAATGCGTTGACAGTACGCAATGTGCCGGGGCCGCCGAATGGTCCGGCGCTGCCGCCCACACGGGTGCTGGTGCGGGGCGACTACCGGCAGCCGGGCGAGACCGTGGAGGCCGGTTTCCTGTCGGCGATCGCCGGAAAGACGGAGCCCGCGGCGATCGAGAGCGACCGCTACCGGCAGTTCCCCACGCGAGGTTGGCGCACGACCCTGGCCAAGTGGATCGCCTCACCCGAGAATCCGCTCACGGCGCGCGTGATGGTGAACCGGATCTGGCAGCAGCACTTCGGCCGGGGCATCGTGGCAACGCCGTCGGACTTCGGCGTGAACGGCGAGCGCCCGACCCACCCCGAGTTGCTCGATTGGCTCGCGCACACCTTTGTCGAGAGCGGCTGGAGCGTAAAGCAGACGCACCGGCTGATGCTGACGTCGGCCACTTATCAGCAGGCGGCCGAGAACCCAAAGGTCTCAGCGGAAGACCCCGAAAACCATATGCTGTGGCACTTCAACCGGCGGCGGCTGTCGGCCGAGGAGATCCGGGACGGAATCCTGATGCTGAGCGGCAGGCTGAGCCCGGACCGCGGGGGCCCCAGCGTCTTCCCCGCCCTGCCGGCCGACCTGGCCGACTTTGCCCGCTACGGCCGGGGCGGCGCAAGCATGTGGGAAGGCAACGAAAAGGATAGCGACTTGCGGCGCCGGTCGGTGTATACCTTCCAGCGGCGATCGATGCCCTTGCCGATGATGGCGGCCTTTGACGCCATCGTGTTTAGCGAAAGCTGCGAGCGGCGGAGTGCGACGACGACGCCCTTGCAGGCGCTCGCCATGATGAACTCCGAGATGGTCCACGAGGAGGCGGGATATCTGGTCAAGCGGCTCCAGGGCAACCGAGCGGGGCAAATCCGGCAGGCCTTTCAGCTGGTGTTAGGCCGTCCTGCAACAGCGGAGGAACTGGCCAAACTGGGGGCGTTTCCCGGCGGGACGGAAGCATTGTGCCGGATGCTGCTGAACTCAAATGAGTTCCTTTACGTCGATTAAAGGTGACGAAACGAAGCCCGGGAGTTGTTGATTCTATTAATTTTTCGATTCGACGATTCGGCGACCGGGCTAGGGCCAGAGCGAAAGGCACCTACTCCCTATTTTGATACCGGGGTTTAACTTGTTGCGGGTAAGTGATTGATTTGACTTGAGAAGAACGGCGTGACCGACTTGCCAAGGCATGCAAGAGGTTTGGACCGCAGGCCAGCTGAGCGACCTAAGCCTCTCCCGATCAGGAGCTTAGCGTCAAAAGCCGATGCAACTCTAAGGTGATTTTTCCTTAGTCTATACCTGTAAGAATCGCTTAGATCTGCCGAGATACTACGGAGGCCAAGGGTGGCCACTGGCGTTCCTTCATGCTCGGTCGTATCTTACAAGTCGTCGTCATTCTGAGCTTGGGCGTTGTGCCGGCGCTGGCCCAGCGATTCGCGTTCAAGCAATACGGACCGGAGCAGGGGCTCGACAATCAGGTTCCGGTGGCGATCGAGCAGGATACGGCGGGTTTTATGTGGGTGGCGAGCCCGAATGGGCTTTACCGCTACGATGGCTACCGCTTCCGGAAGTTCACGGTGGCGGACGGCTTGCCGGCGGACTTCATTGTCGGCCTGCATGAGAGCGAGCCGGGGCGGCTGTGGGCGATCGCCATTGACGGGAAGCTAGCGGTACGGTCCGGTGGGCGATTTACGACGATCCAGGATCCACTGGTAACGCCCGTATCTCCGCATGGGGTGAGCAGCGCGAGGGGTACGGATGGCAAAGTGCGGATCTACCTGGCGACTGTGCAGGGTCTGGTGATTGGGCATCCGTTCGGCACGGACGGCTATCGTTTCGAGCGGGCACCGGCACCGAGCGGGACTTTCGACCGTTTTGCCACCGGTGTCTATGCGGAGGACGCGGGCAAGATTTGGTATGGGTGCGGGAAGTCGATCTGCCGGTACGCGGACGGGCAGACGGTGGTCTACGGCGAAGGGCAAGGCGTGGCGGAGGACCGCTGGATCAGCTTCGTGCGGCCGAAGGGAGGCTCGCTGTGGGTGCGCAGCCGGAGATCGTTGATTGAGTTAAAGCCGGGCAACGGGCGGTTTGAAGCGCCGGAGCCGCGGGTGAAGCCGATTCTGGCCAATTTCCCTTCTCTGGCGGTGGACCGGCGCGGCCAATTGCTGGTGCCAACGAACAACGGACTGGCGATCCGACGCGCGGGCGGCGGGCTGAATGCGTGGCGCACGGTAGGCAAGCGGAACGGACTACCTTTGAACGAAGTGGCCACGGTGACGGAGGACCGGGAGGGGTCGATTTGGATCGGCATCACGGGCGGGGGCGTGCTGCGTTGGCTGGGGTATCACGAGTGGGAGAGCTATACCGAGTCAGAGGGATTGTCCGGGGACCTGGTGTATGACATGGTCGGCAATCGTCAAGAGGGGATCTGGGTGGCGACGGGCAACGGCTTGAGTGTCGGACGTTACCGGCAGGACCATTGGGAGTGGAAGACGGTGCAATTGCCCGGCGTGGACACAGTGAAGGGGTTGGCGCGCGACGCGGCGGGGAATGTGTGGGTGGCGCCGGACAGCTCTCAACTGATCTTGCTGAATGCGGCCGGGGTGCGCCAAGCGCGGATCGCGTTGCCCAATGTGCTGCCGTGGAGCGTTACAGTGGATTCGGCGGGCACGCTATGGATCGGCACGAATCAAGGGCTGTATACGCTTTTGCCAGGGGCGACGCACGTGGAAGCAGTGAGCCTGCCCGCGGAAGATCAGGAAACACGGCAGCGGGCAGTGATGAAGGTGGTGGAAACGCGCCAGGGCGAGATCTGGGTGGCGAGCTACCGCGGCTTGTACCGACGCCGTGAGGGGCGATGGCTGCGCTATCAGAAGAAGGACGGTTTGCGGCAGGACGCGTTGAGCCACTTGGCCGAAGGGCCCAACGGCGACCTTTGGCTGGGCTATCGCACGGGGGCGGGCATCTCGCGTGTGTCGCCGGATGGCGAACGGCTGCGGGTGGATCACTTCGACCGCACCAATGGCCTGCAATCGGATCAATCGTATTTCATCGGCTTCGATCTGCGGGGCGACCTGTGGAACGGCAGCGATACGGGCGTGGAAGTGCTGACCGAAGAGGGTAGCTACGGGCGGCGCTTCCGGCGTATGGATCGCACGACTGGCCTGGTTTGGAACGATACCACCACCGACGCCTTCCTGGCCGACACGGACGGCAGCGTTTGGATCGGCACCAGCCGCGGGTTGGCGCACTATTCGGCGACGGGCGACGGGCCGATTCGCAGCGTGCCGCCGGTGGAGATTACTTCGGTAAAACTGGGGCGAAATTCGCTGCAACTGGTGTACAGCTCGCTGAGCTATCAACTGGAGAATAGCCTGCAGTTCCGGTACCGGCTGGTGGGCAGTGACGAGCTTTGGCATGAAACGGAGCAGCGGGAACTCACCTTGTCGCCGTTGCCGCCGGGCGATTACCGCTTTGAGGTGATGGCGCGGCCGCCGGGGGGCGATTGGCAATCGACGCCGCGGACATTCTCCTTCCGGATTGAGCCGCCGGTATACCAGACGTGGTGGTTCCGGATTCTGGCGTTTTTCTGTTTCTTGTGGTTCGTGCGGTTCGTGTGGAGCTTCCGAATGAGGCGGCTGGAACTCGACCGGCAGAGGTTGGAGCGCAAGGTGGGCGAGCGCACGATGGAGTTGGCCGAGAGCAAACTGCGGGTGGAGACGCTGCTAAAAGAGACAGAGACGCTGCTCGACCGGACACTTGAGACGAGTCGCCTGAAGAGCGAGTTTCTGGCGAACATGAGCCATGAGATCCGGACGCCAATGAATGGCATCATCGGCATGACGACGCTGTTGCTCGACACGCCCGTGGACCCGGAGCAGCGCGAATACCTCGAAACGGTGAAGCATTCGGCCGATGCGTTGCTCATCCTGCTGAACGACATTCTCGACTTCTCGAAGATTGAGGCCGGGCATCTCGAGTTGGTGCCGGACGACTTCCACCTGCCGGCGGCGATCGACAGCGTGCTGGCGATTATGGCCTTTGGCGCACATCAGAAGCAACTGGAAGTGACGTGCGAGATCGCGCCCGATGTGCCGGGGCGGCTGCTGGGCGATGAAGGGCGATTGCGACAGATTCTGCTGAATCTGGCAGGCAACGCGGTTAAGTTTACGGGCAAGGGCTCGGTTCGGTTCAGGGTGACGCTCGAGAGCCGCACGGAAAGCGAGGTTTGGCTTCGTTTCGCGGTGGAAGATACGGGGATTGGCATTGCGCGGGAGAAACAAGGGCTGATCTTTGAGGCGTTCCGGCAGGCGGATGGGTCGATGACGCGGCAGTTTGGCGGGACGGGGTTAGGTCTGACGATCTGCGTGAAGCTGGTGGAACTGATGGGGGGCCGGATTTGGGTGGAAAGCGAGCCGGGCGTGGGGAGTTGCTTCTACTTTACGGCGCGGTTGGCCCCGGCAAGGTCCGCAAATTCGCCGGTGCCCACGTCGAAGCCGACGTTTGCCCCGGTGGCGCGATTGTTGCGGGTGCTACTGGCGGAAGACAACAAGGTGAACCAGCGGGTGGCGGCGAAGATCCTCGAGTCGCGAGGGCATTCGGTTTTCCTGGCGGATACCGGTCGTCAGGCCGTGGACTTATTTCAACGGGAAGCCGTCGACGTGGTCTTGATGGACTTGCAAATGCCAGAAATGGACGGGATCGAGGCCACGCGGGCAATCCGTCGCATGGAAGCGGGGGGCCATACCCCCATTGTGGCCTTGACCGCCCATGCGATGTCGACCGACCGGGACCGGTGCATTGCGGCCGGCATGGATGACTACCTGAGCAAGCCCATTAGCCCGGACCGCCTGATCGCGACCGTGGAACTACACGCCGCAACACCGGCGAAGAGCTAGCTTTTTCTAAGGTTTACGAGCCATTTTCCGTGAGGGCCTTCGGGATGCTACGCTTAACGCGTCGCATGTCGGTCGAGAAATTGTTTGATGTGGTGGGCGTTGGATTAAATGCCACCGATACCCTAATTCTGCTTGATCGCTTCCCCGCCTACGCGGGGAAGGTCCCGTTTACGCGGGAGGTGCTGTCGCCGGGGGGGCAGGTGGCCAGCGCGATGGTGTGCTGCGCGAAGCTGGGATTGCGAGTGAAGTACATCGGCACGTGCGGGGATGACGAGCGGGGCAAAATCCAGATGGCGAGCCTGCGAGAGAGCGGGATCAATATTGAGGATGTGCAGGTGCGGGAGAATTGCCCGAATCAGACGGCTTATATCCTGATTGACCAGTCCACGGGGGAACGGACGGTCTTGTGGCGAAGAGAAAAGTGCCTGGCACTACGGCCAGAGGACATCGACCCGTCAATGATCACGTGTGCACGGCTCTTGCACATCGACGGACACGACACTGAGGCCGTTGCCCGGGCCGCCGAGATCGCCCGAGCCGCTGGAATTCCCGTCACCATCGACATCGACACCATCTACCATGGCTTCGACAACGTCCTGCGGCATGTCGATTATCTCGTCACCAGTTCCGAATTCCCCGTCCAGTGGACCGGCCAAGCCGACCCCCTCAAAGCCCTGTCCATCATTCAGAACGAGTTTAAGTTGCCGGTCGCCGCCATGACGTTAGGGGCGCACGGGGCGCTGGCGCGGGTTGATGGAAAATTCTACTATTCGCCGGCGTATGTGGTGAACTGCGCCGACACCACCGGCGCGGGCGACGTGTTCCACGGGGCCTTTTGCTATGCCGTCTTGCAGGGTCTGCCAATCCTCGAGACCCTGCACCTGTCGAACGCATTGGCCGCGCTCAACTGCACGGCACTCGGGGCGCGCGGCAAACTGGCCACGCTGGACGAAGCCAAGGCGCTCATGCAGCGGGCCGAACGCCGCGTGAACCCTGATTACGCTAGAGTAACTGCATGATCCCTCTCCGCGATTCCATCCCTTCGCGGACCACGCCGGTGGTGACGATCGCCATCATCGCGGTGAATGTGCTCATTTTCTCGCAGCAGTTGACGCTTTCCTCCGAAGAGTTGCACTTCTTCTTCGCTCACTACGGGGTGGTGCCAGCGCGCCTGCAATTGAGCGATCTTTTTACGTCGATGTTTCTGCACGGGGGCTTTATGCACCTCATCGGCAACATGTGGTTTCTGTGGATATACGGCGATAACGTGGAGGATGTCCTGGGTCGGGCCAAGTACCTGGTGTTTTACCTAGCGTGCGGCATTGCCGGATCGCTGGCCCAGATTGCGGCCGACCCAACGACGACGATCCCGAATATCGGGGCCAGCGGCGCGATTGCGGGCGTGATGGGCGCCTATCTGCTGAAGTTCCCCCATGCGCGGGTCACCACCCTGATTCCGCTGTTTGTGTTTTTCTTTACCCAGGAATTGCCGGCGTATATCATTCTGATCTATTGGTTTGTGCTGCAATTCTTTTCGGGGGTGGGCAGCCTGGCACAGAGTTCTAGCGAATCGGGCGGCGTGGCGTTCTTCGCGCATATCGGCGGCTTTCTGATGGGGATGCTATTGATTAAGGTACTGCCCAGCAAAGAGGCTTACTGGCAGCGTCCCGAGTTACGCTGGTAAGAGCGACTTCGTATGAACCTACACTTGCCGAGTAATTACCAGGACCCCGTCCCGACCCTTGACCTGTTGGTAATCTGCGCCCATCCGGGCGATGCCGAGCAAACCGCCGGCGGCACGTTGATCAAGCTGGCCGAATTGGGCTATCGCACCGGAGTGCTGGACCTGACGCCGGGCGACGTCACACGGGGCCAGAAGACGGAAGCCATGTTCGACCAGGCGACCGCCGCGGCCAAACCGTTGTTGCTTACTTGGCGAGGGAACCTGCACTATCCGGACGGAAGGATGGAGAATTCCCTACCCGGCCGCATGACCGTGGCGGGCGAGTTGCGCCGGTTGCGGCCCCGGCTGGTGATTGTGCCCTATTGGCAGACGCAACATCCGGACCATCGGGCCACGTGCGAGATGGCCGAACAAGCCTGCGAATTGGCCGGTTTTCAAGGTCTGGACGCCGAAACGCCCGCCTTTCGACCGGAGCGCGTTTATCATGCGAGTCTCTATGCGGCGGTTGCCCCCACCTTCGTGATCGACATCACGGCGCAGTTCGAGCGCAAGGTGGCGGCGCTCGCTAGCTACAGCTGCAGCGACGCAGCGGCGATGCGGGATCGCCTGCATTGCCAGGGCCGCTTCTATGGCGATATGATTGGCGCCCGATACGGCGAACCGTTCGTCTCGCGCACCGCGATGCGTATGGCGGACCCGATCGCGGCATTGTAATTTCTATGGACCCCATCCTGGCTCAAATCCAAGCCCAACAGCCCCAGTTGGTGAAGTTCCTACGCGCACTGGTGGAGTGCGAATCGCCCAGCGATGACGCGGCAGCGGTGAATCGATGCGCCGATCTATTCGCGGACTCGGTGGCGGATATCGCGAAGGTGAAGAGCATCGCGGGCGGCCGCTATGGCCGTCATTTGCTTTGCGAGTTTACACTGCCAGGCAAGCGGAAGGACGGCTTGGTGTTGGGCGTCGGCCATACGGATACGGTTTATCCGCTGGGCATTTTGAAGACGATGCCGTGGCGCGAGGCGGAGGGGCGTTATTGGGGTCCGGGGGTGCTGGACATGAAGGCGGGCGTGGCTTTCTTTGCCTTCGCGATGCGCGCAGTGCGGGAGTTGGACCTCCCGGTGCGGCGGCGGGTAAAGCTACTGCTGGTGTCGGAAGAGGAAGTGGGCAGCCCGGTGTCGCGGCCGCTTACCGAGAAGACGGCCACCGGGGCGACGGCGGTGCTGGTGCTGGAGCCGGGAACGGGGCTGGCAGGCAAGCTGA
>JBBQQS010000144.1:0-10680 GCA_038215525.1 Bryobacterales bacterium | reverse complement strand
TCCGGGCGAATGGCCAAGAACGCAAGTCCTGGAAGCGGCAATCTGAAAGCACTTAGTACTGCTGGGCCTATAGGTACTGTTGATTGTCGCATCAATCGATCAGACTCGACCTCATGCGATCTTTGTTCTTTACTATGTTCATGGCCGCCATGGGCAGCCAAATCTCTTCCGCCGCGACGTTAACCGGAGCTACCTTATTCTCTGCCAATAGCCAAGGCACGGCTACTGGCGAAATGTGGAATACGCTCGGTAACGACGTGCTATTCAACCTATACCTGCTCAATGGATCCAGCCCGCTGAACTCCGGCAACGGTTCCGGCGCGAGTATCAATATCCCGCTCAACACCGCGGGCACTTATAGTTACATCTTTCGCGCCCAGCCCGGTCTGTTGACGCCAACCTACTTTGGCCTAAACCTGTTCTTCAATGGCAATCAGAATACGCCCGCGATTTCGGCCTTAGTCGGAGCAAACGGCAACACCTTCACGGTGAACTCCTCATCCTCGACTGCCTCGCTCACGGGTTTTCCCGTTGTAGCGGCCGCTAATTCGCTCATCTTCCTGGATGGCGTCAGGATCACTTTAACCGCGCTTTCGGAGTCACGATATGGCGGCAATTCGGTGAGCGCTTATTCGAATACACCGGGCATCGTCCCAGGAAACGACTATACGGGGGGCTTTACTCTCAGCGTCGCCACTCCCGAACCCTCCACCTACTTGATGTTAGGCTCCGCCCTGACCCTCGTTGGACTCGTCCGGCGAAAGTCGTCTCGTTAAAGACTCGTCCGCGGTCTGCCGATCTCTCCCCTTGGGCATGCCGGAAGATCTCAACCATTGCTACAACGTACTCGACCTAGCCCCTGGCGCCGCCGCCGAGGACATCAAGGCCGCTTACGTCGATCTCGTCAAAGTCTGGCATCCTGATCGCTTTCAACACGAAAACGACCGTCTTCGTCAGCGCGCCGAACGGCAACTGAAGCGCATCAACGAGGCTTACGGCCGTTTGCGCCAAAGCGGCGCGGTTACCATGGGCAAGCCTTTGTTCCTCACTCCTCTCGACTTCGGCGGCAATTGGGGCTACGTTGACGAAACCGGCGCCCCCGCCATCTACCCCGGCTTCGCTGCCGCCCGGCCCTTTGTAGAAGGCTTGGCGGCCGCGAAGCTGGTGGAGAAATGGGGCTTCATCAACCCAGAGGGCGACTTCGTCATGAACCCGGTCTACGACGAGTGCGGCGACTTCAGCGAAGGCATGGCGAGCGTCAAGTGGTACGGCCGCTGGGGCTATGTCGATCGCCAAGGGTGCTTCGTGATTCAGCCGCGCTATCAAGCGGCGCGGGCGTTCCGGGATGGTTGGGCCGAGGTCCAGTTGGGCTTGCGCTGGGGTCGCGTGAATCTCGCTGGCGAGGCGGTGTTTACGGAACAGGCCTCGGGCCGGCAATTGTCGGCGGAAAGCCTGAGCTAGAATACCGGCATGACGTTCCTCTGGCTGTTGTTGTTGTTGTTGGCTGACGAGAATCCGTGGGACAAAGTCCGCGCCGTTGAGTCCGGCACGGAGATCCGCATCTACAAACGCAACGTCAAGGAGCCTGTTATCGCCAAAATGGACGAAGCCACCGAGGACCACCTCATCGTCCTCCTGGCTGACTCGCAGATTGCCATTCGCCGAGCCGAGATCGACCGTATCGACCTTCGCCCGCGCGCGAGCCGGGTCATACGCGTCTCCAAGCACGCGAAGCGCATGGGCGGGAATCCGTCCGAGCAGGGTCAGCCGATTGTCCAGGGCACATCGGCCTCCTCCGCCGTTGCCACGGCGGCGCATACCGATACTTTGTCCATTCGCAGCAAAGCTCCGTTTGAGTTTCTTTACCGGCGAACCATGGCGCATTAACCGGCGCGGGCGGTTTGGGATTCTGTTTTAGCCTGGAGCGGGGGCATTTTGGTGGGGATGGGGATGTGCTTGCCTAAGAGGCTTGAGTAATCTTTGTGACGGGTGGGTTGGCGGTTGGAGTCGAGCCAAGCGGGCCAGTTGATGGGTTCATCTTTTTCGGCGAAGGCCTTTTGCCAGCGGTGGAGGTAAAGCTTGACGGTGGCCTTGTATTTCTTGTGAGTGACGGTGAGCAGCGGCTGGTTGGCGGTGTGGGCTTTGGCGCTGGAAAAGTCGTAGAGATGGGCCTTTTTCTCGAGTTTGGCCGCAGTGGGGTTGCGCTCGATGTAGAGAAGGGTCTCGCGGTATTGGGTTTCGGATCTGATCAGCTTGGCGTGGAAGTGGTGGTGCCAGAGGTGGCCCTGGGTGTTGAGGCGGCGGTGGACGTGGCGGGCGTGTTGGCTCTGTAAGTGCTGCATTAACCTCGAGATAGCGCCTTTGCGGAGGGGCTCGAGCATGAAGTGGACGTGGTTGGACATCAAGCAGAAGGCATGGATGCGGACTTTGTAGCGGCGGGCGAAAACGTCGAGCTTATCGAGGTAGAGGACGGAGTCAATGGGGTTGAGGAAGGTGTTTTGGCGGCGGGAGCCGCGCTGGTAGACGTGATAGACCTGTCGACACTTCCAGTTGCGGACGCGGGGTGGGTCGGGTTGTTTCCTCACACTGATAAGTGTGTTTTCGGCGGGAAAATTCTCATTTATTTTCGATTTATTTTTCGACGGCGAACTGAATTTCCACCCAAGCTGTTGATTATATTGATCTTAAGATCGAGTCGGACTCGATCTTAAAGGGATTAGAATCATAGGGTTATCCAAAGTTGGCTCGGTTTGGCCTCTAAGTTGCTGGCGCGCGACGGCATTGTAGAACGTTCGTGATCTGCCGGGCTTTCCCAAAAAGGGTTAACGTGTTGGCCCCGGCGAGGGGCCTGCCAGAATGGAGGCACCGGAGGATCCACAAAGCGTGACATTCCTTCTTTCTATTGGCTCTGGGGCAAGCAGAAACGGGAGAAGCTCAGGTCACGGAGCAACTCCAGGCGGTTTCACTCGGTGGCACTAGCGCGCACATAAGTTATCTGAAAGAGTGAGTGAAGAGAGAGCCGAATAAATTGCGGTCCTACCCGCGCCGTGCCGAGACTGTCCGCGGAACGTGGGGCAGACTGCATCAGTCACGTGCGAGGAGCGATTTTCCCGCTCGGTCGCAAGCGATCGTTCGCGAAGAATTCCAGGCAACTTCCGCCTAAGGTCTTTCGCGCCCAAGTCACTCCTAGGCTTGAGTCCAGCTCGCCCCTAGGTTAAACGATAACTTCGCCGAGAATTCAGTCGGACTCAATCCTAAGAGCTTTGCAATCTTCCCCCTCCGCCGCATTCACAACTTCGCCGTCCTCTAGCGGTAGACTATTCCCATGCTGCCCCAAGTTCTCTGTCTCCTACTCACCTTCGCCGACGACGACCCTTGGAACAAAGTCCGTGCCGCAAAAAGTGGCGCCGAAATGCGCATGTACAAGAAAGATGCCCAGCCGCCCATTCAAGCCAAGTTCGACGAAGCCACCGCCGACAGCCTCATCGTTGTCGTCAAAGACGCCCAAGTCGCCATCCCCAAGGACGAAATCGAACGCATCGACTATCGCCCGCCCCCAACCAACAGTCGCGTCACTCGCGAGACCAAGACCACCAAAGGCGTCTATCACTCTGCCGCCGACTCGCAGGGCCAACCCATGGCCAAAGGCAAAACCGCCCCGCCGGCCGCCGCCACCTCGTCGTCCTCCCGCGCCGTCTCCATCGCCGGCAAGCCCGGCTTCGAGTTACTCTATCGCGCTAAGGGAGCGTCGAAGTGAAATCATATACCCTCCTCCTGATCGCGGCAATGGCCAGCGCCCAGACCTACGACATCGTCATCGCCAATGGCCGCGTCATGGACCCCGAAAGCGGCCTCGATGCCATCCGCAACGTCGGCATTCGCGGCTCGCGCATCGCCGCCATCAGCGTCGCGCCAATCACCGGAAAAACCTCCATCGACGCCAAAGGAAAAGTCGTCGCGCCGGGATTTATTGACTTACACGCCCACGGCCAAACCAACGAAGCCAATGAGTATCAACTGCACGATGGAGTTACTACGGCGCTTGAGTTAGAAGTCGGCGTTGCCAGCGTCGAAGCTTACTTAAACGCCAGAAAAAATAATGCGCTCATCAATTACGGAGCTACTGCCTCACATGGCATTACGCGCACCACCGTCATGCCTAAGTTCGCCAATCTCGAAGCCGAAGCAAGAAAGACCGTGCTCGGTTGGAACAAACTGATGAGCCCCGGACGCTATGAGCCCATCACCAATCCGGAAGAACTTACTAAGTTGGCCGCCGGCCTCGAACGTGGACTCCGCGAAGGCGGACTCGGCATCGGCATGGCCCACCAATACTACCCCGCCGCCTCGCGCGAAGAGATCTTCCGCGTCTTCGAAATGGCCGCCCGCTGGAAGGTGCCCATCTTCACCCACGTCCGCTCGATGGAAGTGGAAGCGATGCAGGAAGTGATCGCCAATGCCGCTGCCACCGGCGCTTCTCTGCACATTGTCCACGTGAATAGCATGAGCCTCGGCGCCCTGCCCCTCGTGCTCGAGATGATCGGTGCGGCACGCAAACGCGGCCTCGACATCACCACCGAAGCTTACCCTTATACCGCCGCTTCCACGCATCTCGAGAGCACCATCTTCGACGACGGCTGGCAGAAGCGACTCGGCATCGGTTACGGCGACGTTCAGTGGGAAAAGACGGGCGAACGCCTCACCGCCGAAACCTTTGGCCCTTACCGGAAACAAGGCGGCACCGTTATCATGCACTTGATGAAGCCCGAATGGATCGCCCGCGCCATGGCCTCGCCCTTTGTGATGGTCGCTTCCGACGGCATGCCCTACGCGCCCGGCGCGCACCCCCGCAGCGCCGGCACTTTCTCCCGTGTCTTAGGCCGCTATGTGCGCGAGCAGAAAGTACTCACGCTGATGGAGGGGCTGAAAAAGATGACGATCGACCCCGCGCGCCGCCTGGAACCCATCGCGCCCGCCATTAAACAAAAAGGGCGCCTGAAAGTAGGTGCCGATGCGGATATTACGGTATTCGATCCCAACGAGATTTACGACATGGCCACCTTCGAGAAACTGATTTTCTCCAAAGGCATTGACCACGTCTTAGTGAATGGCATCCACATCATCAAAGCCGGCCAGACCGTCACCGGGGTGATGCCTGGCCAGCCCATTTTCGGAAACTACGGACGTAAGTGACTTAGTGCGGCATCGGCTCATCGCCGCTCGGCCCATAAATCGACGGCACCTTCGCGCCCATCGGACGCAAATAAGCCGATAACTGGCCGCGATGATGAATCGTATGGTTTAACGCGAAAGTGACAAAGCTCACCGTGGGCAAAGTAAATGCGCCGCCCCACACCGTAACTACCTTGGCTAAGTGATCGCCGGACAAAGCCCGCGCCTTGGCCAAGGTCAACGGCTGATGCTCGCCATACCAGGCGGCAATCCCTTCAATCGTATCCGCGCTCGCCGGCCGCTCCGGCATCGGCGCATCGCCGCCGGCGATCGCCATCTCGAGCAACATCACTTCGGACCCGGCAACGTGCCAGGCCAGGTCCATCGCCTTCATGCTCTTCGCATCCGGTGCGTAATCGCCCCCGGCGGCCGGCACGGCGGCGATCACGCGCTGCGTGGTCTTCCCTTCCGACTCGAGCATGGTAAGCAAATATTCACTAATAGCTTTTGCGTGTTCAGGATTCATGCCCTTTACTCTATCTCGCGACGGCCGGTTTCGCCACCAGTTTCTGACTCATCCTCGCCAATTTCATCCGCCCGTAACGAGTAACGTCGCAGCACCCGAATCGAATTCGAAGAGCCATAACCCGCATGCCGCAATTTGCGATATGCCGCAGCCAAATGCTTTTCCTCTTTCAGGTACGCCGTCAGATCCGTATTCCTGAACTTCCGCGCCAAATATTGCTCGATCATGGCGACCTCGTCCACCGTGGAGAACGCGGCCGTCACCGTCTGCTGGGCCAACGGCGCGGCCACCTTTCGCAGACGCAGGTCGCGCAGGACGCGCGCCTGGCCGTGGCCATCGCCCTCCAAACGCAAGCGCGTATAGTGCTGGGCGAAGCGCGAGTCATCCAAAAATTTCAGGTCCCGCAGGTACTCGACAATCGGCTCCACATCGGCCGCCGCCACGGCCCGCACGGCCAACTTCGTCCGCAGTTCGCCCACCGACAGCGCACGCCCTGCCAAAAGCCGTAGCGCATACTGCTTCAATTCCGACGCGTCGAGTGGTCTGGGCTGCTTCCGCATCGCTCTCCATAGTAGACTAAAGTTGCAGTACCTTTAGGAGGAGTGCCCCTGATGGAAGACAACAATAAGATTTCGTACTTTTTCCTTGGCTTGGGCCTGGGTGTAGCCGCAGGGCTGCTGTTCGCGCCCCAGAGCGGCGAAGAGACCCGGGTGATGCTGAAGAACAAGGCCGACGAAGGCCGCGACCTGCTGAAACAGCAGGCTGACGGCTTGCGCGACCAAGCCACCGAAGCCGTCCAACGCGGCAAAGAGACAGTCAGCCGCCATCGCGAGAACCTCACCTCCGCCATGGACGCCGGCAAACAGGCTTATCGTGACGCCTTGAATACAGATTTGGCCGGCGAAGGCATTTAGCCGCTAACGGAGTTTATGGAAAACCAAACGCTACTCTGGGTGATCACGGCCTTCGTGGCGATGGCCGGCCTGTCGATGTTCTTTCAGATGGTGGCGATGTTTGGTCTGTACCGCCAAGTGAAGGCGATGCAGGAAAAAGTGTTGCCCCTGATTCCCCGCGCCGAAAGCTTGCTGGAGCAGGCCCGCGCTACGGTCGAGACCAGCCACGCCGAAATCAAGCAGATCAGCGCTAAAACGCACCAGATTCTCGATTGCACCAAGGACCAACTGTCGCGGGTTGAAGAGGTTGTCAACGATGCCTCCGCCCGGGCTAAGGTGCAGCTCGAGAAGGCTGAATTCGTGCTCGACGACACTATGTCCCGCGTCCATGAGACCGTCGCCGTCCTGCAAGGGGGCGTGCTGAAGCCCCTCAAGGAAATTAACGGTCTGGTGACCGGCGTGCGGGCGGGCTTCGGCACTCTCTTTAGCGGTTCAAAACGTCCAAGCGTGGTGAATGCCACGCAGGACGAAGAGATGTTTATCTAGCCCCCAAAAGTCTTTGATCGACATACATTCTCATATTCTCCCGGGTGTGGACGACGGAGCGGACACATTCGACACCAGCGTCGGTATGCTACGCGCCGCCGTAGCTGCCGGAACGACGGATATCGTCGCCACTCCTCACGCCAATCTCCAATTCAAATTCGACCCCGCGGTGAATCGTCAACTAGCCGATTCGCTCACCGTGGAGTTGAAGGGGCAGATCCGTATCCATTTGGGCTGCGACTTTCACCTGACCTTCGAAAACATTCGCAATCTGAAGGAGTTTCCCGCCCTCTTCACCATCAACGGCGGCCCGTATCTTCTGGTCGAATTCTCCGACCTGATCATCTTCAAGAACACGGGCGACATCTTCCAGCAATTCCTCGACGCCGGCATCGTCCCTATCGTTACCCATCCGGAGCGCAATACCCTCCTGCAGCAACGCCTGCCGGAACTGCGCACCTGGGTCCGCCAGGGCTGTCTGCTGCAGGTGACCACCCAGTCGCTCACTGGCTATTGGGGCAGCCGGGCACGCAAATTTTCTGAGACCTTGATGGCCGAGAATCTCGTCCACGTCTTTGCCAGCGACGGCCACGATCTTGAGAATCGCCCCGCCCGTATGGATCAGGCCTACGCTTTAGTCAAGGCCGACTGGGGCGAAGCCTGCGCCAATCGGCTCTTTGTTGAAAATCCAAAAGCGATCATCGACGGCGTGGTGCTGCCCGAAGCCATCGAGGTCGAGCCGCGCCGCAAGCCCTGGTATCAGCTCTGGTAGCTACTTCGACAAGCTCAAAATCCCCACCGTCGCGCGCTTGATCGTCCGCCCCTCGATCAATCGCGCTCAGCATCGCTATTTCAGCGGGTGACAGCGGCGGCGCCCGCGCGAGCATCATAGGCAGGAAGGGAACCATTCGATGAGTGTAACTCGCCAAAGGCTAAACTGTAGACGTGCGCGCCCTCCTGCTCCTCTTGCTCATTTCACTCCCCGCCTGGCCGGCCGAATCCTCTCGCGCCACGGCGCTCGCGGCCGAACTAAAGGAACTCTCGCTCGACCCTGAGCGCTGCTACCGTGTCCGCGATCTCCGGCTTGATCGCGAAGATGCCAAACTCTACTTCACCGAAGGCCTGATCATCTTCTCGAAGCCCATCGTTGGTGCACCCCTCGCTGCCATCTTCAGCGCCCAAGTCGACAGCGGCGAAGCCGAAGTGCTCCTGATGCCGCCCACCCGCGGCGAGCGCGGCGCCCTCGCCCGCTTCACCAATTCGCCCAACCTCGCCAGCCGCTTCGACAGCATGCTGATGCTCTTCACCGATTCCACCGCTGCCGACCTCATGCGCCAAATCCAAGCCAGCCCCGGTGGTATCAAGCCCGCCCTCGAGATGGGCCTCGTCCTGCGCCAGCGCTACGAACCGGCCATCCGCAATGTCGCCGAAAGCATGGAACTACGCCTCGTCCAGGACCTCCTCGCCAACCGCCCCCCCGACCGCTCCCTCTTTTACGCCATCCTCGCCGGCTCGCCGCACGGCAACTTCGACCTGCTCGTGGACGGACGTGACCAAGCCCGCGTCGTCGTCGGCCAGTTCATCATCCGCGACACTGGCCGCTTCTTCGACGTCTGGTGCAGCTTCACCGGCAAAAGCCGACGACAACTCCAAGGCCCCGCCAAGCCCACCGGCCTCCGCATTGAATCCGTCAAGCTCGATGTCCGCGTTGCCGCCGACCTCAAAACCCGGGTCACCACCCGCCTCACCGTCATTCCCCGCGAAGTCGAGCCCGCCATTCCCCTCGACATCTCGCCCCGCATGCGCATCCGCAACGTCCTCATCAACGGCCAGCCCGCCGAGTTCTTCCAACGCGAAAGCCTGCGCTCGGGTTTGTTTCGTTCCGAGCAAAACGAGACCTTTCTCGTCATCCCTGCCAAACCGCTCGAAGCCGGCCAGACCTACCAAATCGACTTTGAGCACGACGGCGATGTGATCCGCGAAGCCGGCAATGGCGTCTACTTCATGGCCGCCCGCACCAACTGGTACCCGCAACGCGGCCTCCAGTTCGCCCGCCACGAAGCCACCTTCCGCTACCCGGCCGCTCTCACCCTCGTTTCCGCCGGCGACCTCCTCGAATCCAAAGTGGAAGGTGAAGAACGCGTCGACTCCTGGAAGACCGCCGCCCCGGTTCGCCTCCTCGGATTCAACCTCGGCAAGTTCACCCGCAACCGCCAAACCCGCGGCGGCTATCGCCTCGACGTCTACGCCAATCAGAAGCTCGAAGCCGGCCTCGGACCCCCCACCCCGATGATGATGCCCGCCGCGCCGCCCGTCTTCGGCCGCACCCCCCGCCGTCCCCCGGACCTGCCGATTGCCATCCCTCCACCCAGCCCCCTCGACAAGCTCAACGCCCTCGGTACTGACCTCATGGAGGCCCTCGAATTCATGGCCTCGCGCTTCGGCCCGCCCCCGCTCAACAATCTCAACGTAACCCCCATCCCCGGCCGTTTCGGCCAAGGTTTCCCCGGCTTGATTTACCTCTCGACGCTCAACTACGTCGACGACCGCCGCGTCGCCGATGCCGGGCCCTTCTTCAGCGAACTCCTCCAATCCCACGAAATCGCCCACCAATGGTGGGGCAATTCCGTCACCGCCGCCCACCCCGAGGACGAGTGGCTGATGGAGGCCCTTTCCAACTACTCGGCGCTGCTGTTTCTCGAGAAGAAGCGCGGATCCAAAGCCGTCGATCAGGTCCTTGACACCTTCCGCGAGCACTTATTGAAGACGAATGAGAAGGGCGAAACGGTTGAGTCCACCGGGCCGATCGTCTGGGGTTTCCGCCTGCAAAACTCCCAGGCCCCCAGCGCCTGGCAGTCCATCACCTACGAGAAAGGCGCCTGGATCCTCCATATGCTTCGCCGCCGCATGGGCGATCCCGCGTTCCTCAAACTCCTCTCCGAACTCGAACGCCGGTATCATTTGATTCCGGTCTCCACCGAAGACATCGAGCGTTTGGCCATTGAGATGATGGGTGAGGGTGGTAAGAAGGCCCTCGGCCCGTTTTTCGAAAGCTGGGTCTATGGCACCGGGGTCCCGACGCTAATAATGACCCAGTCCGCCAAAGGCCTCGTCCTCACCGGCACCATACGGCAAACCCAAGCCGATGAAGACTTTAGCGTCGATGTCCCCATCGAGATCCAGCTCAAAACTGGCAAGACCATCACCCATTGGGTCCGGACTTCGTCCGAGCCGGTCGAATTCACGGTCAAACTGCCAGCCTTGGCAGTTAAAGTCACTCTCGATCCGAGCCATGCCGTCCTCCGCCGCTAACGCAAATCTTTTCGTTAAGGATTTCACTAAGAAAGAAAAACGTTTTTAAATTTTTTAAACGAGGCACTATAATAAGAAAGAGAAATGATATTTTCTTTCTTAGATAAATTCTTAACGAAAGGCTCCCTCATGCTCCACCGCCAACTGGGCAGCTTCATCGTCACGCGCTACGGCGACGAGAGCGTCCGCGCCTACCTCCCGCCGCCGCTCCCCCCGAACCCTCCCCTCGAG
>JBBQQS010000143.1:0-10684 GCA_038215525.1 Bryobacterales bacterium | reverse complement strand
CATGAGTCGCCATTGGGGAGTTACTTTGGAGCGCTGCAGGGTTTGGCGGGGTCAACGAAGCCGGTAGGGGAATTGGCGCAGGAGTTGGCGGAGTTGCGGTATGGGCCGCACGGAAGTCTGCGCTGCGGGGATACGCGGGATGCGACGACGCTGCGGTTTTCGGCGAGTTGCTTGCGGGGGCTGGATCCAGCGGTGCTGGAGCCGATTGCGGCGGGGCGGTGGCTCGAGGGATATGAGATGGACGAGGTGTTTCGGGGATTGGCTTGCCCGGCGTTGGTGTTGCAGGCGGATCCGGAAATGGGCGGGATGTTGACCGACGCCGACGCGGAGGCGTTGGCGAAGTCCGCGGCGGATGCGACGGTGGTGCGGGTGCGCGGCGCGGGCCATGCGCTGCACTGGTCGGCGACGCAGGCGACGCTGGGGCATGTGCTGGCGTTCCTGGCGTCGTTTTGAGTAGTTACTCGACCGTCAGCTTGACGGGTTGCTCGAGGAACTGCTTGCCATCGGCGGATAGGAGCATCAGGCTATAGCGGCCGGCCTTGGTGTGGGGCGGGACCTGGAATTGGATGACATCTTCTTTTTGGGCGATGATGCGGAGTTTGACGTCGTCTTTGCCGTTGGTGAGGTAAAGCTCTTTAACGGCATCTTTGCCGAGGTGCTCGCCGGCGGTGGAGAACTCGGCGGCGGCTTTGCCGGTGTCGGGGGTGACGGTGGTGAGGTGGGGCGCGGGACGGTCTTGCGCGAGGAGCGAGGCGGCGACGAGGGCGAGGAGGATTTTCATGTCCGAGTGATCGTGTCGCTTTTTGCGGTGGAGCGCAAGGGGGGAACTGTGGGAATGTTTTAAGTATGCACGTACTGTGGTTGCTGCTGATCGCTTTGCCGGTGTGGGCGGAGGAGTGGACGGTGTTCCGGACGGGTCCTTTTGAGGTGGTGACGCAGGGCGAGCAGAAGAGCGCGCGAGTGGTGCTGAACCACGTCGAGCAGTTGCGGCATACGTTGGGGGGGACGTTGGGTCAGCCGGAGTTGAAGTCGCGTTGGCCGATCCGGATTACGGTGGGCGGGAAACTGACGACGGATTTGGTGATCGACCGCGATGCCTACACGGCGACGATCGCGAAGAATGCGCCCGTTCCGGACCAGTGGAATCGGTCGCTCGCGGGCCTTTTTCTAAATGACGGAGTGGCGCGGATGCCGGAGAAGTTCGAGCTGGGCCTGGTGGAGTTTTTCAGTACCTTAAACGTGGACGGGGTGCGGGTGATTGCCGGGGCGCAGCCGCCCACGCTGGGGCTCGATTGGGCGCGGGTGCATTTGTTGATGGTGAGCGATAAGTACCGCGGGCGCTTGCGGACGTTGTTGTTCAACTTACAGAAGGGCAACGCGCCGGAGCCTTCCTACAAAAATGCCTTTGAACGGACGGAGGCGCAGATTGAGGCGGAGGCCCAGTCGTGGCTGGCAGGGGGCAATTTTCCGACGACGGCTTTGAATGCGAAGGCGATTGCGCCGGACCGCGATTTTCTGGCACGGGCGTGGAATCCGGCGAAGAAGGTGGAGTCGGCAATGGATGCCTTCGATCGGGGCGATTATGCGGGGGCGGTGCGGATTAAGCCGGATTGGCCGGCGGCAAAGGTGAAGTTGTCGGCGCAGTCCGCGGAGCCGGATAAGTCGCGGCTGCTGCGCGAGGCGGCGACGGAGGCGCAGCGGAATCCGGAGTATTGGCGGATGTTGGCGGAGACGTTGGCGGCTTCGAAGGAATATGGCGAAGCTTATAAGGCTTGGGGCGCGGCCGAGCGGGCGTCGCGCAATGAGCCGGAGCGGGCGCAGATGCGAATTTCGCGGCTTTCTTTGGAGAATGCGAAGCTCGATTTTGAGGATGCGGAACGGCAGCGGAAGAAGGACGAAGAGGCGCAGGATTTGGAGCGGGTGAAGAATGAGAGCTTGCGCAGTATCCGGATGGCGGAGGCGAAGGCGAATGAGTCGCTGGGCGGTGGCGAGAGTGTGAAGCCGGTCCCCTGGTGGGCACTTGATAAGGGGGATGGCGACAAGAATGAGAAGACCGCGGTGGGGCAATTAGTGCGGGTGGATTGCGCGGCGGGGCGCATGACGTTGGTGCTGCGTGACGCCGGGAAGAAGCTGGTGCGGGTGATGCTTCCAGCGGAGGCGGGAAAGTTGAAGTTGCGGGGGGAGGGCGGGGCGAGTTTTGTTTGTGGGGTAGTGTCGAAGCCGGTGGCGATGCGGGTGGTGTATGTCGCGCCCGCAAAGGCGGTGCCGGGTACACTGGGTGAAGCGGCAGCGATTGAATTCGCGCCGGTTCAGTGAAATTGCTTAACTATGCTTAAACGGGGCCATCCACGGGGTGCCCCCATTTATCGGAAACGGCTTGTATAAGTGTTTTTATATCAGTGTGATGCGGGGAATTTTGGAATTGTGAAATGCGCGAACGAGCCGATTTTCGGCACTTTTCGGTCGGCTGGCAGGACGGCCTGATGCGCAATCGCTGGATCGTCCTTGGGCTCTTCTATATCTCCTCGGTCTTGAACTACCTGGACCGGTCAGTGATGGCGGCCCTGTCGCCGCTGCTGCGCCAGGAACTGGGCTTTGACCTCACCCAATACGGCTGGCTGCAGGGCGTCTTTTCGGCCTTCTATGCCTTTTCTGCGCCGATGGCCGGGCTGATGGTGGATCGTTACGGGCTGACGCTCGCTTCGATTGTGGCGGTCGGCTTCTGGTCCTTAGCGGGGATGACCCGAGGCCTAGTGGGCAGCTTTTCCGGGCTCATGGCGACCCATACCCTGATGGGAGTCGGCGAGTCAGCGGGCATCCCCTCGACGGCGAAGGCGTCGCACCGTTATCTGAGGCCGGATGAGCGGGCCTTCGGTCCGGCGATGAGCCAAGTGGGCCTCTGCATCGGTGCCATCGCCGCGCCCACTTTGTTCACCTGGATCGCCGTCACCTTCGGATGGCGTTGGGCGTTCATCGTGCCCGGGGCGTTGGGACTGCTCTGGATTCCCCTCTGGCTGTGGACAGACAAAAATTCCTACGTGCCCGAGGGCGATCCGGACACGGTCGTGACCAAGGTAAGCCCGCAGACGATGCTGCGCGACCCGTTCCTGTGGGGTATGGCCGTGGGTAACTTCTTCTCCATGGCCACGTTTTCGCTGTGGACGGTGTGGACCACCGAGTACTTCGTCAAGACCTTTGCCCTCAAGCTGACGAATGCCAACTATACCTATGCCTGGCTGCCGCAGGTGGTGGCCGGGTTCGGGGCGCTATCGGGCGCTTGGTTATCGCGTCGATTGGTGACGCGGGGGATGGTGCCGTTCGAAGCGCGCCGGCGCACCTGCCTGTTTGCGGCGTTCTTCATGATGACCACCGGCCTGGTGCCGCTCGCCACCACGCCGGCCATGGCGATGGTGCTAATCTCGGTGAGCTTCTTTGCCGCTTCGGTATGGGGCGTAAACTACTATACGCTGCCGGTCGACGTCTACGGGCAAGGGCGGGCGGGCTTCGCGGTCTCCTTCTTGACGGCTTCGTTTGGGGTGTTTGTGCTAGTAGTCTCGCCCGTGATCGGGGCGATTGCGCAGCGGCAGGGCTTTGCCGTGGTCTGCTATGCGTTCGCGTTTTTCCCGCTGATCGGCTTCGGGGCAATGGAGGTGGGAAGGCGGTTTCGTGCGCCAGTATCTTAAGCGCTGGTGGTTCGGATTATTAGGGAAGGATCCGACGGGCGTCGTGGTGGTCGCCGATGACCGGCTAATGGAAGAAATGCGGCGTTTGGTGCCGGACCGGCGGCTGGTGCGTTATGGGCAGGAGAGCTTGCGGCCCTATCGCGTGGCGCAGGTGGCGGCGATGCTGCCTTTCTCTTGGCGGCTGTTGTTGCTGGGGCCCGTGCTCGCGTTTCGGCCGAATCTGGAACGCCATCAGCTCAGTTGGCGCTGTCCCGTCGCGTCGTTGCTGTTTCTGTCGGGCGTGCCGCTCGACCGGATTTGGCTGCGGCCATGGTGGACTTTCTGTGGCGGGGAAAAGTCCTTGAAGCCGCCGGATGTCGAAGTGTTCGAAGGCCGCCGCCGAGCTTTCAAAAAGCGAATCGGCATCCTGACACCTTACCTGCCCTATCCGCTATCTCATGGCGGCGCGGTGCGGATCTTCAATCTATTGCGCGAGGGCGCGCGCGAATTCGACATCACGCTATTTGCCTTTGTGGAAGAAGAGGAAGTGCGGCTCGACGCCCTGACGGCCTTGTGCGCCAAAGTGGTACTGGTGCGCAAGCCGCGCTATCGCGAACCACGCTGGTCGAGCCTCAACCCTCCGGAGGTGGAGGAATATGAGTCGCCGGCCATGCGCCGGGCTTTGGCGGAGAACCCCGTGGACCTCTTGCAGGTGGAGTATACGCAACTGGCTCGCTACGGCGGGCAGGTGCTGGTGGAGCATGATGTCACCTTTGACCTCCAGCGCCAAGTGGAGGCGCGGGCGCCGGGTTGGGGGACGTGGTGGAATCGCTGGCGTTGGGAGCGCTTTGAGCGGGCCGCAGTGCGACAGTACCGGGCCGTCGTGGTGATGTCCGTTAAGGACCGGTCGCTCTTAGGCACCGGAACCGTCATTCCGAATGGCGTCGATTTGGAGCGCTATCAGCCCCAGCCGGAGCAGCCGGGCAGGAGGCTCCTCTTCATTGGCTCCTTTCGCCATTTTCCCAACGTGACCGGGCTCCAATGGTTTCTGGACGAAGTCTGGGTTCTGTTGGGCAAGAACGTGGAGTTAGAGATAGTCGCCGGGCCGGCGTCGGCGCTGCACTGGGCCATGCCAGTGCAGGAGCGCATCACCCGGCACGACTTTGTGGAAGACGTCCGCCCCCTCTACCAGCGGGCCAATGTCGTCATCGTGCCGACGCTCGTGTCGGCAGGGACGAATGTGAAGGTGCTCGAAGCGATGGCCATGGAGCGGGCAGTGGTATCGACGCCCTCGGGGATCGGCGGCCTGGGCATGGCGCACGGCGAGTCAGTGTGGGTCGGCCAGACTGCGGCGGAGTTCGCGGAAGGCATCCTCACGCTCTTAGCGGATGAAGCACGACGCAAGGCAATGGCGTCGGAGGGGCGACAGATTGCGGAACGGGATTTTGGCTGGCAGGCGATGAGAGAAAAGCAGGCGGCATTATGGAAGAAGTCCTGATTCGAGACGGCGCGGCGGGAGACTTGAGAGGCATAGCGGCGGTGCAGGCCGAGTGTCCAGAGGCGCCTAGCTGGCGGGCGGAAGACTACTTGTCCTATCGACTGGACGTGGCCGAACATGCCGGGGAAATCGTAGGGTTTCTCGCCACCCGCCGATTGGTAGAGGGCGAAGCCGAGGTGTTGAATCTGGCGGTGGCCAAGTCGGCACGGCGGCAGGGGGTCGCGCGCCGATTGCTCCAACAGGCAATGGCCCGCTGGCCGGGGGCGTGGTTTTTAGAGGTGCGTGAGTCAAACCTGGGTGCCCAGGCCTGTTACCAGGGTTTGGGGTTCCGGCAGACCGGAACGCGGCAAGGCTACTACCCATCGGGAGATGGAAATTCAGCTGAGGGGGGGATTGTCATGGAGTTGTATCAGTGATAATCTGAGGTTCCTGATGGCCCATCGGTGGACCATTGGGATATCCGCTTGATCGCTAAAATGATCAGTAATACCCCCCACCGAGCCTGCCCTTGTATCCGCGTTCCGCGGCAAAACTCCAAACTCGTTTTCTCGTTCGCGCGCTGGATTTTCAAGGCGACCCGGCGTGGATTCCTCAATTCAAGGAGAACCACCCTATGACCATGTCTTCGCAACAGGAAGATTTGAAAGCACATTTGATGGCAACGGATGCGGAGTTCGCCAGCTTGGCGAACCAGCATGCGCGCTACAAGCAGCAAGTGGCTGCGCTAGAAGCCAAGGCCGAGCTTTCGTCCGCGGAAGAGCTACAGGAACATGAGCTCAAGAAGTTGAAGCTGCGCTTGAAAGACGAGATGACGGCGATTTTGAACCGTCATGCGGTGCCTGCCTAGACGCATCCGTTGCCGAATCGTTTTGGTGAAAAGAGCCCGGCCCCTGCGCCGGGCTTTTCTTTGGTTTCGGGAAGGTGTAGAATTGCCCCACTATGACTCGCTTTGTTCGCTTGTTCTCTTTTCTCATCCTCCAAACGACCGGCCTTTGGGCCCAAGCCGTAAACGGGAGCCTAGTCGGCTCCGTCTCCGATACCAGCAATGCTTCCGTGCCCGGCGCCAAAGTGACGCTCACCGAAGTCAACACCGGTATCACCCAAAACTCCACGTCCAACCAGAGTGGAAATTATTCGTTCGTCAACCTGCAGCCCGGCGTGTACAAGCTGGAAGTGGAACTGCAGGGCTTTCGCAAGGCGGTACGGGAGCGCGTGGATGTGCTCGTCAACTCCACCGTCCGCGCGGACATGGAACTGGCCGCCGGAGCGGTCACCGAAGTAATCAATGTCACTAGCGAAGCGGCCCTGTTGCAAACCGATCGCGCCGACACGGGGCGCAAGATCGAAACGCGCACCCTGGCCGACATGCCGCTGGCGTACAACCGCAATTTTCAGAGCCTGGTGAACCTGGTGCCCGGCGCAACACGTTCGTTCCGGCCGCACTCCGAATTCTTCAATGCGCAAGACTCTCTGTCGACCCGCGTCAATGGCCAGTCGCGGCTATCGAACAACGTGCAGTTGGAAGGCGTGGATAACAATCAGCGCACCGGCTTGCTGACCGCGATGATTCCGCCGATTGAAGCTTTACAGACCGTAGACGTGACGACTTCGAATTACGAAGCCGAACTCGGCCGGGCCGGTGGGGCGGTGACGAACGTCAACTTCAAGAGCGGTACGAATCAGATCCATGGCAGCGCGTTTGAGTTTAACCGGGTAAGCCGGTTGGGAGCGCGCAACTTCTTCGCGGCCACCAAGCCGGTGACGACGATCAATCAGTTTGGCTTCACCGTGGGTGGCCCGCTGATCAAGAATAAGCTCTTTTACTTCGGAGACTATCAGGGAGTGCGCGACCGGCGCGGCGACGTGCATCGGGGCTTGATTCCGTCGGCGGGCTTCCGGCAGGGCAACCTGAACTGGAGCCGGAACACGGAAATCTACGATCCGGCAACCGGCACGGCGACGGGATTGAACCGGCTTCCGTTTGCCGACCGGGTGATCCCGCCGAATCGGATTAGCCCGATTGCGACGCGGATTCTGGCTTTGATCCCGGCACCGACGGCACCGGCGAGCGACGTGATCAACTTTGAAACGAACACCGTGCGGCAGAAAGACACCAACGGTGGCGATGTGAAGGTGGACTACCAATTTTCGGATAAAGACCGGTTGACTGTGCGCTACAGCATTCAGAAGTCGACGATCTTCGATCCGCCGTTATATGGCGTGAGGGCTGGCGGGTTTCGTGACTTTGCGGGCACTGGGACGCAGCGGGCCTACAATGGCGCCGTGAACTACACCCGGGTGTGGTCACCGACGTTGGTGATGGAAGTGCGCGCGGGATTGATGTACTACCGCAATGTGGCCGATAACGCCGACAAAGCGCTGCGGACTTCGGCGGAGTTGGGGATCCCGGGCGTTAACGTTTCGGATTTCACCGGCGGCATCTCCAATATCCAGATCAATGGATTCTCGAATCCGGTGGTGGGCTACTCGGCGAGCTTACCCTGGGATCGCGGGGAAACGAATCTCAACTTCATCGTAAACCTCACGAAGACGATTTCAAACCACACGATTAAGTTTGGGGTCGACTATCGCCGGAATCGCGACGAGTTATTGCAGAACCAGACGTTTTCGCCGCGTGGGCGCTTCAACTTTACGGAAGGCACGACGGTGCTAGCGACGCAGAACCCCGCCGGGCAGATCACGACGGGATCAGCGCAAGGGCCGGCGAATGCGTTCGCGAGCTTCCTGTTAGATCAGCCGAATTCCCTCGGCCGCGACCTCCCGCTGATCTTTCCGACGTTCCTCCAGCGGCCTTGGTTTAGCTATGTACAGGATACGTGGCAGGTGAATAGCAAGTTGACGTTGAACCTGGGCCTGCGCCATGAATTGTGGCCGCCGGCGGTGCCGCGGGTGAAGGGCGGTTTTTCGAACTTCGATCCATTTACGAATTCGCTGACGGTGGCTGGGTTGGGCAACAATCCGATGAACCTGGGGCGCAAAAACTATAAGACGAACTTTGCGCCGCGATTTGGCATGTCCTACCGTTGGAACGATAAGACGGTGATGCGCGGCGGTTACGGCATTAGTTTTGTGCCGCTGGCCGACAATGGCTTCGCGTTCAATTTCCCGGTGCGCGAGAACAACTCCTTCCAGCCGGCGAGCGCGTTTGTGACCGCAGGCTCCATGCAGACGGGCTTTCCGGCCTTTGTGCCGTTTGCCATTCCGCAGGACGGCATTATTCGCAACGCGCCGGCGTCGGTGTTTAACTATATCCGGAAGGATGTGCGCGAAGCCTACGTGCAGAGCTGGAATCTGTCGGTACAGCGTGCGCTGCCGATGCAACTCAGCTTGGATGTGGCTTACGTGGGCAATGCGGGCGTGGGCATTACGGGCGTGTTGAACATGAATGCGGGTCGGGTGATCGGCGCGGGTGTGGCGGGGCAGCCGTTCAACCAACTGTTCGGCCGGCGCGATGCGATCAACGATATTTACTTCGGCACGGGCACGAATTATCATTCGTTGCAGACCAAGCTGGATCGCCGCTTCTCGAATGGCTTTGCGCTGACGACGGCCTATACCTGGGGCAAGGCGATTGATTCGACGGGCGCCGACAATGGCGGTTTCGCTTTCTACATCAATCCGCGGCGCAACCGCGCGCGCGCCGACGGCGATGTGCGGCATGTGTTTGTGCAGAGCTACATTTATGAACTTCCGTTTGGCAAGGGTAAGAAGATGGCGACGAGTGGCCCGGCATCCTACCTGCTGGGCGGCTGGCAGGTGAATGGCGTGCTGACCTTGCAGACAGGGGCGCCGTTCAACCTTTCGGTTCCTGGCGGTATCATCAACGCGCCGGGCAATGCAAATTATCCTAACCTGGTGGGCACGCATGAGGTGACCAAGGGGATTGGTACGCATACGACGTGGTTTAATCCTGCGGCGTTTGCGCTGCCGGCGGCCGGCACGTTCGGTTCGTTGGGGCGCAACATCCTCACTGGCCCCGGCCTAGGCAACCTGGACTTCTCGCTGTTCCGGAAATTCGCTTTCACGGAGCGGATCAAGGCGGAGTTCCGGGTGGAGAGCTTCAACTTGACAAACACGGCGAAGTTCAATAATCCGAACGGCGATATCACGAGCCCGAATTTCGGGCGGGTGACGGGCGCGCAGGGCGCACCGAACGGCCCGCGCGAAGTACAGCTGGGCTTGAAGGTGACGTTCTAGGCCGGCAGGTGTTTGGTAAGAAAGGGGCCGACCCGCAGGCTGGCCCTTTCTTATTTGCCAACCACCAAGGCGGAGTTCTTGCTACCGAAGGCGATGCAGTTACAAACGGCGTTCTCGACCGCCATTTTGCGCGCCGGGCCCGCGATGTAGTCGAGGTCGCACTCCGGGTCCGGCGACTCCAGATTGATCGTCCCGTGCATTTGCCCGTCGCGCATTCCCAACAGGGTCGTGGCGAGGCCGGCGGCGCCACAAGCTCCTTGGGGGTGGCCGATGATGCTCTTAAGTGCCGAGCCGGGGAGCTTCTTGGCATGGTTACCGAAAGCGAGATGCATGGCCTTGGTTTCGATGCGGTCGTTGAGCTCAGTGGAGGTGCCGTGGTAGCTGACGTAGTCGATGGCTTCGGGGGCGAGTCCAGCTTCTTCCAGGGCCAACCCCATGGCGCGTGCAGGCTCTTCGCCGCATTCTTCCAGGCGGACCCGGTGGAAGGCCTCGCAGGTGGAGCCGTAGCCTTTGATCTCGCCGTAGATATTGGCCCCGCGGGCGATAGCGCGTTCGCGCTCCTCGAGAAGAAAGAACCAGGCGCCTTCGGCGACGACGAAACCGTCGCGATCCTTGGAGAACGGGCGGGAAGCGCGCGCTGGGTCATCGTTCCACCGGCTGGACATGATGCGCATAATGATGAAGCCGCGCATGATGAGTGGGGCGAGCGGGGTGTCGACGCCGCCGGCCACCAGGCGGTCCATATGGCCGTAGGCGATGGCGCGATAGGCATAGCCGATGGCATCGGTAGAGGAGGTACAGCCATTGGAGAGCAGATGGCTATAGCCGCGCAGGCCGTAGCGCATGGAGACTTCGCTGGCGAGGGTGCCGGGCGTCGACGTGGGGACGACGTAGACGCTGCAATCTTTCTGCCGGCCGGTGTAGTAGAGATCGTACTGGTGCTCAGTGAATTCCCAACTGGCGGCCCCGGAGCCTACCACGACCCCGATCTGGCGGAGTTCGTCGCGGTCCATTCCCTTGGTGTCGAGGCCGGCATCGGTGAGGGCTTCGCCGGCGGCAGCGATGGCAAAGGGGGCGGCGCGGGAGACATGGGGGCGGTCCTTATGGCTGACGTAGGCATTTTCGTCGAAATTTTCCACTTGGCCTGCAATGCGGACGGCGAGATCGGAGGCATCGAACCTAACAATCGGCCGGACTCCGCTTTCCCCCCGGAGGGTAGCCTGCCAGAAGGCCTCGCGTCCAATTCCATTCGGGCTTACGGCACCAATGCCGGTCACCACAACACGTCTTTTCAAATGGGAGACTC
>JBBQQS010000142.1:0-10781 GCA_038215525.1 Bryobacterales bacterium | reverse complement strand
AACGTTGCCGACCTCCATCGTTTGCGGCTTCTTCCAAGATCTCACGCCTCGTCCCCGTTTTCATCCCCTGCTCTGGCCAAACGAAGTGCGCGCCATATACCATTCACATCAAAAAACACTTGCCGATCAACAATGTAAATGTCTTGGCACCAACATCTTACAGCTTGCTGACCCCAAACGTCCCCCAGAAGCGCACTCGCCCAAGTTCACACTGAACCATGCCCCTACCGCACCAACGACCTCACCTTCCCCGAAAGGTCCCCATAACTGTGCTCATCCACCGCCGCCGTTCCAGTAAATTTCCAAGCCACCCGGCCTTCCGTATCCAGCAACAGCAGATACCCTGCGTCGGCGGCGCCGAAACCCAAGCGCTTCTTCCAATCCCCCACCCCACCATAGACCGTAATCACATGCTCCTGGTCTTCCTTCGGCGTGCCGCGACGCATCCCGCTGTCGATAAACCACTTGCCCATCACCGCCATCCCGCCAATCATCGGCACTTCGAAGAACGTAACCCGTGCCTCACGCCCGAAATCCGCCCGGAAGCGTTTCATCCAGGCCTCCACCGCAAACCGCGACTGGTAGCTGAACCCTACAGCCACGAAGGCCACCTTCCCCGCCGCCACACCCGGCAAAGTCGCGGCGCGCCCGGTCAGAAACTCACCCTTCATGGCGGGCAACCGCTCCCCCAATTCGATCACGAACATCAGGGCAAACACTGGCAGCATCATACTCTCTCTGATGCCAACCTAACCCCAAAAGAACCAAGCGCTCTCCGGTTCGTTTCGTCAAACTCAAACCGCCCCGCGCACCGGGCAAAACTCAGCGGCGGGGCGGATTGTGACAAACCGAAGTTAGAACAACGGTCCGGTCAGCTTGTTGGCCTCACCCATGATCGGCAGAGCGTTCGTGCTGATGAAGTACATGTTGTTGAAGCCCGCGCCGTACCACCAGTAGTCGAACTGCACCGGGAACGACGACAGGTTGAAGGTCAGCGTGCCGGAGCAAGCCGTGCGGCCCTGGTTCGGGAAAAGGCTAAACAGCGGCGTCTGGTACTTGCCGAAGTCCGCTTCCACACGGGTCACGGAGCCGGAAGGTCCGAGGTTCGACGTAGCTGTGATATCGAGCGTGCCGGCTGGCAGCGCGGTCAGATCAGGCTGCGGCAGCCGGCTATTCGCCGGGTAACCCGGCCAAGCGCTCCACATGCCAGCAATCGTATAGTTCGGATATTGAATCGGCTGGTGGTCAATGCCGTGTGCTTCGAACGCGGAGTAGCCCAGGATCGGGTTCGCCGCCGGGCAGCCCGCCGTCATGTCAGGCGAACGCGCGGCGCGGCCCGTCGCCTGGCGGCCTTCAATCGTGCTCACCAGATAGATCTCGCCGATCGGCGAACCCGGCACGAAGTAAAAGTCATACTGCATCGGGCGCGAAGAAAGGTTCAAGGTCAGCGACCCGCCCGGGCACAAGCCATCGACGCCCGTGTATTTATCCCGCCCGACGTTGATCTGGTAAATGCTGGCCGCGTTGGGCTCGGTTTCGAGCCGCGTGAAACTCACCGGCGTCCGGTCAAACGCCCGGTCTCCCGGGGGAATCGTCGGGCGGCCCGAGTTGGGTCCATTGCCGATAATCGAACTCGCCGTGATCGACTGAATGCGGCCGATGGGCGACAGATTGTCTCCCAACCGAACCTGCGTTGGCACCGCCAGGAAGGTGCCAACAATCCCGTACACATAAGGATCGACTCCCTCTACCTTGAAAGTGTAAGTTCCACTCAAAAGAGTCAGCGGATTCGCCGGGCAGGCCTGTGCCGTCGGCGGAGGAATTGGGGCTTGCGCCTGAGCGCCGCCCACCATCAGCGACCAAGTCGCCATCGTACCGAGCGCATAAATAGAACGTTTCATGTAATTTCTCTCCTTGAGTGAGTTGACTGCTCTTGATACAACGAACCACGGGAACCGGGACGTAAACAAAATAAGTAATTCGCGAATATCGCAACGGGTAGTCAAAAAAGCGCGCCGCCCCCGGAGTTACCCCCAGCGGCGGCGCGGCTTGGTCGAGAGACTAAGAAACTAAAGTTGGTTTTTCTTAGCTTCGCCCATGATGGGCAGGGCGTTCGTGCTGATGAAGACGATCTGGTCGACAGAGTACCACCAGTAGTCAAACTGCACCGGGAACGAGGACATGTTGAACGTCAACGAACCAGAGCAAGCCGTGCGACCGGCGTTCGGGAATACGTTGAAGGCAGGCGACAGCCACTTACCGAAATCAGCCTCGACGCGCGTCACAGAACCACTCGAACCCAAATTAGAAGACGCGATGATGTCAAGCGTACCGTATTGATCGTTGGGGCCGAACGGAGTGAGCGGGGCAATTCTTGAGTTGACCGGGAAACCAGCGTAGGCACTCCACATGCCAGAGATGCCATAGTTCGGGGAGGTGCCGCGCGCGGGAGCGCGATCGATACCACGAGCCGTGCGAGCGGGATCGTGATCGATATCGCGAGCCGTGAACGCCGCGTAGCCAACCAACGGGTTTGCGCCAGCCGGGCAGCCGGCGAGGCCCGAATAGGGCGACAGCCGCGCACGGCCAGTGGCCGGACGACCTTCAATCGTGCTCACCAGATAAATCTCGGTGGCGATGCCCTGCCCGCTAGGAACGAAGTAGAAGTCATACTGCATCGGTCGCGAGGAGAGGTTCATCGCGATCGAGCCACCTGGGCAATGCACCAATGAAGCACCCAAGTACTTATCGTTTACCGCATTGATTTGGTAGTAACCGCCACCATCCGTCTCCAGGCGGGTATAGCTAATCCCCGTCCTCGGAGTACCGGAAGGTCCCGTACCGATGATGGAGCTCACCACGTAATTGTTGATGAGACCTCTCGTCGCCCCCGCCGCCAAGGGGCGTACCTCGAAGCTGCCGACGATCCCGTAGATGTACGGGTCAATACCTTCCACGGTGAACGTGTAGGTGCCCGGGGTGAGGCCGACGGCACAGCCAACGGCGCCGGTCCCCGTGGGGGGAGGAACGACCAAGGCCGTGGGAGGGGGAGTGGGTTGGGCATTAGCGCCGCCCACCATAAGCGACACAATCGCCATGGCGCCGAGCGCGTAGATAGAACGTTTCATTGTAATTACTCTCCTTGAGTGAGTTGGCTGCTATTGATACACCGAACCACGGAAACCGGGACGGAAACGAAAGTAAGTAACTCGCGAATCTCGCGACTGGTAGTACTAGGACTGCAAGCTCTTGGGGGTATAGTCGATTCGTCAAATTACCTCCTTTCGTCAACGCCTACGATGCCGGGCGCGGGATCTTTCCGCGACGCGTCAATCACGTCGCAATGTCATTGGAGGTGCCATTTCGTTAGCCCTATACGTACTAAGTACCGCCACTTTCATTAACGTAGCTCCACCGGCTGCTTTTACGAGTAACGAATGATTCATTGTTTTCACTTACTCTATTTCCGCAGTCCGTGATATCTTCGTTGGCGGCAGCCATGAAATTTACATCTCCACCCGACATTGCGTAAAAGTTTGGGCGAAACTGTCACCGTTTACGCTTTCTTTTTTACAAGGACTTCTGTGGAACAAAAAACTGTAATCGACGACCTCTTCGTTCTCGCCTACGAAGAACTCCGACGTCTGGCTCTCGCCGTTCGCCGCAATGACCCGAGCGAGACTCTCAACCCCACGGCGCTCGTTCACGAAGCCTTTATGAAGTTATCGGGCTCCAACTCCTTTGAGGCCACTTCGCCCCTCTACTTCAAACGTGTGGCCGCCCGCGCCATGCGGCAAGTGCTGGTCGAAGCGGCCCGGCGGCGTCAGGCCGAGAAACGCGGTGGTGTAGGATTTGTCCGCATTTCACTCGACGATTGGCCGGAGGTCGCCTCCACCAGTAACGAGGAGTTACTCACGCTCGACGTCACGCTGCGCGAACTCGCCCAACTCAATCCCCGGCAGGAACAAGTGGTCGAGGCCCGCTTCTTCGGTGGACTGGATGTTGCCGAAACCGCCGCCTTACTGAACATTTCAGAAGAAACTGTCGCTCGAGACTGGCGCGCCGCCAAAGCTTGGCTCTCCAGCGAACTCCGACGCCGATAGAAAGACGCGCCTATTGCGAGGCTGGATAAATTGAAACCAGAACATTGGGAGCGAATTCAAGCTCTATTTCACCGCGCGCTCAGCTTGCCCGAAGCTGAGCGTGCAGACTTTGTTGCATCTGTTGACGAAGAAGCCGAAGTACTTACCGAAGTCAAAATGATGCTGAGCGAAGATGCCCGCCCCGCTGAATTATTCAACAGCGGATTAGGCCAGATAGCCAATGCCATTCTGCATGGCGGCGTCGAACAGCAAAAATTCCATCCTTACCGTCTAGTCAAGTTACTCGGCGAAGGCGGCATGGGCGTCGTGTATCTCGCTGAGCACGAAGAAACCGGGACCCAAGCCGCCGTCAAAGTACTCCGCGACTCCTGGATTTCCCCGGCCCGCCGCGAACGCTTCCAGCGAGAACAGGATAGCCTCGCCGGGCTCATTCATCCCCACATCGCCCGTCTCTATGGAGCCCACGTCGCACCTGATGAAACTCCCTGGTTTGCCATGGAGTATGTTGACGGCCTCTCCATCACCCGCCACTGCCGCCACCACCACCTCGATACTTTGTCCCGTCTCAGCCTCTTCCACTCGCTCTGCGAAGCCGTCGAATACGCTCACGAGAATCAACTCATTCACCGCGATGTTAAGCCCTCCAACGTCATGGTCTCCACCGACGGCGTCGTCAAGCTCCTCGACTTCGGTATCGCCAAGCAAATCGACCTCTCCCAACCCGGCTCCATCGACGCCCAACGGTGGATGACCCGCTCCCACGCCGCCCCTGAGCAGTTACTCGGCGAACCTACTGGCGTCTTCACCGACATCTACGCCCTTGGCCTCATCCTCTACGAACTCCTCACCGATCGCCTCCCCTTTGACCCGTCGCGCCGCGTTCCCGAAGGCGAGCCGCCAACGCCGCCCAGCACCGAAGAACCGCTGTCACATCTCTGCCTCACCGCTATGCACCGCGAGCCCGAACAGCGCTTTTCCTCAGTGAGCCGCTTGCTCGAAGCCCTCGAACCCTACCGCCAGAGAAGGAGTCGCGCCGCCGGCGCTTGAAGGAGCACTTACAATAAGAGGTTTCATGCCTCAGCTTTCCGCCTTTCCCAAGTGCTACCTCGACTCGATCGCCGGCACTCGCACGATGACCGTCTTCGATTGGATCCACATGGCCCGGGACCTGGATGCCGATGGCCTCGAAATGTACGACGGCTTTTTCACCAGCCTCGAACCCAGTTACCTCGACCAAATCGGTAACGCGATTCACGACGCCGGCTTCGCCATGCCCATGCTTTGCTGCTCTCCGGACTTCACCCATCCGGACGCCGATGCCCGTCAGCGCAGCATCGAGCGCGAAGCGGCCCTGATCGCTGTCACCCGGAGGCTGGGCGGCCCACGCGCCGTTTGCCGCGTGCTGAGTGGCCAGCGCTATCCCGAGGTGAGCCGGCAGCAGGGTCTCGAGTGGGTCGTCCGTTCTATTGAGCAGTTATTGCCTGTCGCCCGCGAGTACGATATCGTCCTCGGCCTCGAAAACCACTACAAGGACGGCTTCTGGCGCTATCCGGAGTTCGCCCAGAAGCAGGACGTGTTTCTGGAGTTACTCGACGCTATTCACGACCGCCAGCATTTCGGCGTTCAGTATGACCCCTCCAATGCTCTCGTCGCCGGCGACGATCCAGTCGAGTTACTCAGGCTCGTCGCTCCCCGAGTCGTCAGCATGCACGCCAGCGACCGCTATCTGGCTCCCGGGGCCACGCTCGACGAGTTGCGCCAAAGCGATGGCACGCTTGGTTACTCGCCTAACCTGAGGCATGGGGTTACCGGACAAGGTTTGAATGATTACCACGCCATCTTCCGCCTACTGGCTCAGCATGGTTACTCCGGTTGGATCAGCCTGGAGGACGGTATGAACGGCATGGACGAAATGGTAGCCTCACTGAAGTTCCTGCGTGAGATGAGCGCCCGGTACTTTCCGGAGACCGTATGAAAACAGCGATCATCGGCTGCGGCAAAGTAGGACACTTACACGCCGCAGCGTTGCGAGACCTGCCGGAGTCGCAGTTCACCGCCGTCTGCGATAATGATGGAGCACGCGCCGCAGCCTTTGCCGCCCAGTATCAGGTGAAGGCTTACACGGACGCCGCCGCCATGTTTGCCGAAGCCGGCATTCAAGCTGTCGTCATCTGTACACCCCATCCGTTACATGCCGCACCGGCCATCCTGGCGGCTGAACACGGCGTGCACGTGTTGGTGGAAAAACCATTAGCCGCGAGCCTTGAAGATTGCGACCGCATGATGGAGGCCGCGGCGAAGCACAGCGTGCAGTTAGGCGTCGTCAGCCAGCGGCGATTCTTTGAGCCGGTACTGAGGATGAAGGCTGCCGTGGACGCGGGCAAGATCGGCCGGCCAATCCTGGGCACCGTGATGATGTTCAGCTGGCGCGACGAGGCCTATTACCAATCCGACCCTTGGCGCGGTAAGTGGGCAAGTGAAGGCGGGGGCGTGCTGATCAATCAGTCGCCGCACCATTTGGACATTTTGCAATGGATGATGGGCCCGATAGAGGAAGTAAGTGGCGAGTGGGCGAACCTCAGCCATCCTTACATCGAAGTGGAAGATACTGCCTTGGCCACGTTGCGTTTCCGCAGTGGCGGGCTGGGCAACATCGTCGTCAGCCTATGCCAGCGGCCGGGAATATACACGAAGATACATATCCACGGGGCCAACGGCGCGTCGGTAGGAACTCAGACCGATGGCGGTGCGACCTTCATTGCCGGCATGTCCAACGTGCTCGAGCCTCCGGTAAACGACGTCTGGACCATTCCCGGCGAAGAAGCTCTACTTGCCGGTTATCAGGCCGAAGATACGGAGCGCTTCCGGCAGATTGACCCCACGGCGCATTATCACTTCTTGCAGGATCAGGACTTTCTCCAGTCGATCATCGAAGGCCGTCTGCTGCGCGTGCCCGCCGAAGAGGGGCGTAAAGTGGTGGCACTAATTCAAGCCATTTATCAATCGGGCCGTGAACGGCGTCCGGTGAAATTACCGTCCCGGTAACAAGGTGTACTTGCCCGGCGAGAGCGTGAAGTACTCGATCTTCCGCTTCACCGGCTCCACTTGCACCAGGCTGCGGGCATCGGAAAGCGTGTAAGCCAGCTTCTGTAATTCCTTACCCAGGGGGACGGCATTGGAAATGGCGGCGCCCTGCATGACCGCCTGTTGGACCGAAGAGCGGTCTTCGGGGAAAGTATGCTGAATGGGAATTCCGAGCACCTCTTCAATGCCGCCCATATGGATCGGTGCATCTTTCTGCCAGCGGTTCAAGATGACACTCAGTCGGTCTTCGAGGCCGAGTTCCTGCAAGAAACGTACCTTCTCGCGGGCTTGATAGACGCTGGCTAAGTCCGGCGTGAGGACCAGAAAAGTCCGCCGCGCTTCCTGTATGGCTTCCAGGGTCATCTCATCGAGCTGACCGGCTAAGTCTACGCACACGGTCTGATAGCGGCGTCGCGCATAGTCGATTAAACGGCGGGCGCGTACCGGCAGTTGATCGGGCGGTCGACGCAAGGTTCCCGCGCCCAGCACTTCCAGTTGACTGCCGCTGCCCATGGCGGCTGGACGGCAGACTAATTCGCTCCACACGGTGTCATCCATGTCCAGAATTCGCTCCAGGGCGTCGTGGGCCGAGAAGGAATTCGCCAATTTCAGGAGAAACCGCGTCAGGCCGGCGTGTAAGTCGAGATCGGCGAGTAAGACGCGGTTGTCCGGCAAACAGGAAAGCTGAATCGCGGCGTTCGCCGCCACCACGGAAGCCCCGTCGCCAGCTTTGGCCGGCAGAAAGGCATAAACATGGTCCGAGACTGCGCGATCCGTTACCGCGCTGCGGGCCGCTTCTTCGAGCCGTAGTAAGGCCTCGCGAAAGAGATCCGGATCGAAGGGCAGATAGAGCACTTCATGGATACCGGCGCGCATCGCGGCGATAATCCGCTGGGGTTCCGGCTGATGGAAGAGACCGACGACAAAGATATGTTTCTCGAGACCCCTGGCAAAATCGAGCGCCGCGCCAAAATCGGTATCGAGATCGAGAAATACTACTTGTGGCGCGTGTGCGTATTGAAAACGACGCCAGGGTTCCGCCGGCGGATAGTGCTCGAAGCCATTCAGCAGCATTACGCCACGCGTGAGCTCCGCCCAGGAGTGGACGGCAAAGCGCTGCTCGCTGCTCGCACTAATCAAGACGCCGCGCAGCATTAGTAACCCTTCACGGCGTAGACGTTGGCGCTCTCCCGCGCGCGCCGGATAAACTCGGCGGAATCCTCACCGCGCAATCGTTCGGCCACACCGGCCTGACAGTCAAAGCCCGCTTCGTGTAACTGCTCGCGCACGGCCTCCATGACGGCAATCATGTCCATGAGTGAACACTCTTTGGTGAGTCCGAATTCATTCGCGCTCAACGGCTCGAAATGATCTTGCGGTTCGCGGAAAGCGCCGATGATGGCCGAGGCCCGCCGATCGGCCGACTGCACCGCAAACAGGGCCATGCACTGCCGCCCTGGGCGTCGCTGCACGGCCGGCCCCGCCACGGTTCTTGAAGGCTCCGGAGCGGACGGTGCGCGTTGGGACAAACTCTCCTGCAAGCGCGTGAGCGCCGCCTGATTGCTCTCGGTCATCGCCGTCATGGCCTTCTCCAACTGCTCCACTTCCTGGGCCAGTTTCCACTTGATCTCGGCTAAGTCAGTGCCCGTGGTCAATAGGCGAAGCTTGCGGGCGATGCTTTGCATGCGGCCGCCGTGGTCTTTGTCGCGCTTGGCAAATTGATCCGCCACCGACGACAACAGATCGAGAATCTCCATGGTCTCCCGCTCTTGCCGGCGCACGTAACCCGTCAGTTTCTTGCCGTAATCCTCCACGGCGTTACTAAAGCGGTCCCTCGTGTCGGCGATACCTTTCTTGTCAAGCGATGGTTGTACACTCGCGCGGATCGTCTTCAACTGCCGCCGTGGCTCGTCGAATAACTCCTTGGGCGAATCCGGCAGATACTTCACCACCGCGTCCATCACGCCCCCAAAACCTTCCACTAAGTGCTTATAGGCATCGGCGACATCGTCGAGCTGGGAGATTTGCTTGCGCAGCGAGAACATGCGGTGCTTATCGGCCAGTCCGCGCGTGTCGTGAACTATTTCAAAACGCTGAGCCATTCCCGCAGCACGGCGTTAAACTCGCCGGGCCGCTCAAGCATCAGGTAGTGCCCCACGCCGCTGAGGACGGTGGCGTCAAAGTCGGCGTACTTGCGGTTGACCGCCAGGTTGGTGGCCGGATCGCCCGGCCCGCGGGGGGCCGCATTGATCGCGCGGATGGGCACTTTCACGTTGCGCAAAAGCCCAGGAAAATCGACATTCGGATAGTCACGAATTAGGGCGGTGAGCAGGGCCGGATCGCGCGATAGAGCCTGGCCCTTAACTTCGCCGGCTAACGGTGACCCGGCGGCAAACATATCCGCGATCACTTTGGTGATGGTGCCGCGAAAATCCTTCGTAAACAGATCGGCGAACTGATCGGCTTGCTCTCGTGTCAAGTTCGCATCCGCGTTGTGCATGGTGTCCACCAGGATCACCGCCCGCACCATCGGCAGCTTCGCGGCCGCCAAGAGCACCACAGGGCCACCCAGGGAGTGGCCCACCAGAATGACGCGCTTCAGCTTCAGGTGCTCCACCACGGCGCGCACATCGCCGGCCAAGCTATCCAAGGTAAAAACCTTCCGGCGGCCGGCGGCGGATTGGCCGTGGCCCGGTAAGTCGAGGGTAACTACCTGGTAATTTCCCGCGAAGTAAGAGGCTTGCTCCCGCCAGGCGCTACGATCACTGGCCCAACCATGCACGAATACCAGCGCCGTATCGCCCGCGCCGCGGGTGTCGTACTGAATCCGGACGCCTTCCGGCCGGCGTAAGTCGGCGAGGAACATAGCGGTAAGGAGGAGTAAGTGCATTATCGTCCCGGAGAGTAAGCCGCGGCTTTATACAAAGCGATCTCAATCGATTTTGGCACGGGCCCATGCGCCAACGCGTGTTCCTTGCGAACGCCAACCCACTCGGGGTCCGCGCGAAAGGTGTTCCAAGCTTGTTCGCGTTCCGCCAGGCTCGCGAAGGGCGTGAGATAAACCAGATTGGGCATGTTTCGGCCAGCGGTGGTTTCGGCGTAGAGCACCGGATGGATGCCGCAGCGATGGAAGATGGAGATTTCCGGCCCGGCAAAACGCTCGTGGAGGGGAATCATCTGGGCGGCGTTTGCGGCTTGATAGAGGCGGTACTCGAAGTAACGCGGCGAGGCGCCCGTGGCCGCAGCCTGGAGCAGGGGCGAATACGGAGTGGGCCGCAGGTGATTGACTGACAGGCTCTCGTAGACCAGTTCGACCGGCTCGTGCGCCACCATGGACGAATAGTGGGCGTGAGAGTCATGCCCGGTCAACACCAGCACCTGGGGCAGGGGCGCGGTGACCACGCCTTCCAAAATCAGCACGGGCCGCGCGCCGGCGGCGGGCAGCCATTCGGCGGCCAGCCAGGCGTGCAATCCCTCCAGGCTTTGGCCTTGGGCCAGCAGATATTGGTGCAGGGTGTAGAAGCTCATTGGGTCCGCCTGTTATCTTAACGTTGATGACCCGCCGATTTGCTTGCGCACTTGTAGTCTGCCTGC
>JBBQQS010000141.1:0-10782 GCA_038215525.1 Bryobacterales bacterium | reverse complement strand
CACGCCGGAGGCGCAGACCGGATTGGGTTGTGTATCGTGTCACTCGATTACGCATGTAGAAGGGTCAGTCGGGCAGGGCGGCTTCACGATAGAGTATCCCGAGTTACACGACCTGGCGGCCAGCGACAACAAGTACATCCGGATGATCGACTACTTTCTCACTTATGCGGAGCCCGAGCCGCATCGCAAGTCGTTCATGAAGCCGTTTATGCGGCAGGATTCGGCCGAGTATTGCGCTTCCTGCCATAAGGTGCACTTAGACAAGCCGGTGAACAACTACCGCTGGCTGCGCGGCTTTAACGACTACGATAACTGGCAGGCGAGTGGCGTTTCTGGCCAAGGAGCGCGGAGCTTCTATTATCCGGAGAAGTCCTCGACGTGCTCGGATTGCCACATGCCCCTCGTGCCATCGCGCGATCCGGGGCATAAGGAAGGCAAGGTGCACTCGCATCGCTTCCCGGCGGCGAATACGGCGGTGCCGTTCGTCAACCACGATGAGAAACAACTGGCCGAGACGACTAAGTTCCTGAAGTCCGGTTGGATCTCGGTCGATATCTTTGCCGTATCTCCCGCGGCGGCGCCGCCCAGGGAGATGCCGATGCAGCGGCGGGGCGACTTACCGAAGCTCAATTCTACAATGGCGGTGGGCGAAGAGGGCGAGAGTAACTCGCCGGCCTATGAGCGCGAAGTGGGCCAGGTGTCGGCGCCGGTGGGCGTGGCCGGGACGGCGATTGAGCCGGGCTCTACCGTGCGGGTGGACGTGGTGGTGCGCACCAAAAAGATAGGCCATTTCTTCCCGGGCGGTACGGTGGATGCCTTCGATATCTGGCTCGAACTGGAAGGGCGCGACGCGCAGAACCAGTTAGTCTATTGGAGCGGCAAGTTACAAGCCGACGGCGCGGTGGAGGCCGGGGCGCATTTCTATCGCTCTTACATGCTGGATGGCGAAGGCCAGCAGATTAACAAACGGAACGCCTGGCAGGCCCGGAGCGCGTTGTATGTCCGGCTGATTCCGCCGGGGGCGGCCGATGTGGCTCACTACCGGGTGAAAGTGCCGGCCACGGCTAAAGGTCCGATTACCTTTACGGCCAAATTGAACTACCGAAAATTCGCTCATTACTTCAATAAATATGCTTACGCCGGCAACGCCAAGCCGGGCGAAGTGAGCCTCGAAGCAGACAAGCGCGAGTATACCTTCGACAAGATTCCGGCCAACGTTTCTGGATCCATCAAAGACCGGATCCCGGAGCTCCCGATCGTCGTCGTAGCCGCGGCCAAGGCGACGATTCCCTTGGGTAAGGCAACTTACTCTCCGAAACTCCGCAAGGAAGACCGGATGCGGTGGAACGACTGGGGCATCGGCATGTTACTCCAAGGCGACCTCAAAGGGGCCCAGTACGCTTTTACCAAGGTAACCGAGGCCGACCCGGGTTATGCCGACGGCTGGCTGAACGTGGCCCGGGCGCTGATCCAAGAAGGCGAGACGGAGGCGGCCCGGCCTTATCTCGACAAAGCGATGGCGATTAATTCGAAGCTGGCCCGCATTCATTACTTTCGTTCGCAAGTGCAGAAAGCCGCCGGCGATTATGACGGGGCACTTAGTTCCCTTAACACAGTGCTGACTCAGTATCCGCGGGACCGGGTGGCACTCAATCAGGCTGGCCGGGTCCACTTCTTAAAGCGGCAGTATAAAGAAGCGATCGCCCGTTTCGAACAAACGCTTAGCGTCGACACCGAGGACTTACAAGCGCACTATAACTTAATGCTCTGTTACCGCGGGTTAGGCGATACGGCGAAGGCAACGCGAGAAGAAGCGCTGTTCCGCCGATTTAAGGCGGATGAGTCGGCGCAGGCAATTACCGCGAAGCCGAGGTTACTTAATCCCGAAGACAATAACGAACGGCAGGCCCTGCACGAACATGAAAGCGCTCCTCTTAATTAGCTTCGCCGCCAGCTTGTCTGCGGTTACGTTTGTTGACGCGACGGCCGCCGCGGGAATTACATTTACCCACAATGCCGGTAAGGCCGGCAAGAAGTGGATGCCGGAGACCATGGGCGCGGGCTGCGCCTGGATCGACTTCGACAATGACGGCTGGCCCGATATCTTCTTCGTCAACGGCAAGGACTGGACGCCGCGCGGACGCCGCACTCCTCCGGCTTTATACCGGAATAACCACAACGGCACTTTTACTAATATCACGGCCGGCAGCGGGCTCGACGTCGAACTCTATGGCCTCGGCGTTTCCGCCGCCGACTATGACGGCGATGGCAAGCTCGACCTCTATGTAACTGCCCTCGAAGGCGACCGGCTCTTTCACAACGAAGGGAACGGTAAGTTCCGCGATGTTACGGTGGCTTCGGGTATCGTGAATACTTCGTTCGGAACCTCCTCGGCCTGGTTTGACTATAACCGCGACGGCAAACTCGACTTATTTGTCGCGAATTACGTCTCCTGGAAACGGGAGAAGGACTTATGGTGCTCGATGGATGGCTCCACAAAGTCTTACTGCACTCCCGAGAGTTACCCCGGAACTTCTTCCAAGCTCTTTCATAACTTAGGCGCCGGCAAGTTCGCCGACGTTACGGCGAAGGCTGGCTTAGGCGAGGCGAAGTCGAAGAGCCTCGGGGTCGCGATTCTCGATTACAACGCGGACGGCTGGCCGGACTTATTCGTTTCGAACGACACTCAACCCAATAAACTCTACCGCAATGACAAGAACGGGCACTTTACCGAAGAGGGCGTGGCGGCCGGGATCGCCTTTGGCGAAGACGGCGTAGCCCGGGGGGCCATGGGCGTAGATGCGGCGGACTACGACCGCAGCGGCCGACCGCACTTAGCCGTGGGTAACTTCTCGAACCAGATGTTAGGCCTGTATCATAACGAAGGCAAGGGGCTATTCGTTGACGAAGCGCCACGCTCGAACTTAGGCCGCTCAACTTTACTGACGCTGACTTTCGGACTCTTTTACTTCGACTACGACTTAGACGGCTGGCTCGACTTATTTCTGGCCAATGGGCATATCGACGAAGAGATTAACCGCGTACAGCGCAAGGTGCAGTATGCCCAAGTGCCGTTACTCTTCCATAACGTGGGCCAAGGACGATTTGAGAACGCCAATGCCTTTACCCAAGCGATCGTCGCGCGAGGAGCGGCTTACGCCGATTATGATCATGACGGTGACCTGGACATTCTGGTTACGGCCAACGGCGGACCGGCTAAGCTATACCGCAACGACGGCGGCAATCAGAACCACTGGCTGAGCGTTCGGGCGCCGATTGGCAGCACGATCACGGTGGGCAAGCAGACCCAGACGGTAACCAGTGGCTCCAGTTACTGCTCCCAGAGCGACTTAGCGCGGGTATTCGGCCTGGGCAAGGACACGACGGCGGACGTCGCCATCCAATGGCCGAACGGCAAGCGCAAGCAACTTACCGGAGTGAAGGCGGACCAGTTCCTGGTGCTTCCGCCAGAGTAAACTAAGAACGAATGAAGCAACTACGTATGCCCATTGCGGCGATCACTGACGAATTCTCTTCCGACTTGGCGACGGCTCTGGAACCGATGGCCGCCATCGGCATGACGGGGGCCGAACTGCGGGTGGTGTTCGGCAAGAACATCATGGACCTGACCGATGATGAACTGAAGCTCGCGAAGGAACTCTGCGACGCCAAAGGCATGAAGATCATCGGCATCGCTTCGCCGATTCTGAAGTGCGTGCTACCCGGAGCGCCGCCCGTGGATCCACGCTTTCAGCAGGACACCTTCAACGCCAAACACACCTTCGAGGATCAAGCCCGCTTGGCTGAACACGCTTTCGACATCGCCGAGCGGCTGGGGGCGGGGATCATCCGCGTGTTCTCCTACTGGCGCAGTATCGAGCCCGACGCCTGTTTTGACGCCATTGTGACGGCGCTGGCGGGCTTGGCGGACCAGGCCAAGAGCCGGGGCGTGATCATTGGCCTCGAAAACGAGCACGCTTGCAATATCGGGACGGCCGTTGAGAGCAAGAAGGTGCTCGATGCGCTCGACCATCCGAACCTGAAGCTGGTTTGGGACCCGGCGAATGCCCTGGTGGGCGGCGAGAAGGCGTTTCCCGATGGCTACGAGTTACTGCCGGTGAAGCGGATTATCCATGTCCATGTGAAGGATTGCCACATGGAAGGGCATACGCCGATTTGGGGCCCGGTGGGGACGCGGGATGTGAACTGGCAGGGTCACGTTGCGGCTTTGCTGCGCGATGGGTATCCGGGGTATCTGAGTTTGGAGACTCATTGGCCGGGTCCTGGAGGAGATAAGTTTTTGGCTTCCACGATTTGCGGGTGGAACCTGCGGGGGCTGGTTTCGGCGTCGTAAGATTACGAAACGAACCCGGGAGTTGTTGATTCTATTGGGTGAGCTATTTACATCTCTTGATTTGGGACGGGCCATGGGCCCATCCCACACGTCTTAGGATAGCAGGGGGGAGGTAGCGATTTGGGGTATGTCGTTCATAGGAATGGGGAAGATCGTTGTTACTTAGATGATCTCGATGTTGGCGGGGAGGGAGAAGTAGGCGTCGGTGAGGGTGGTGTTGATTTTTGCTTCGTCGGCGAACATTTCGAAGAGCTTTTCGCCATTGCGTTGACGGGAATAGACTAGCGGCCACTTGACGCCAGAGCCGACGTCTTTGTATTTGTCGAAGAGGGCTATTTCTTCGTCGTTGTCGCCGCGGAGCTTGTTCTTGCGGACGAAGCGTTGCTTGACGGGGAACTTGGAGGCGCGGTTGAAGTAGACGGTGGTGATTAAGTTGTCGGAGTCGGTGAAGTTGACGATTTCCATGGGCTGGTAGTCGACGACGTCGGAGCCTTGGTGTTCGATGATTAAGCCGGGCTCGCCGAGGCGCTGGCGAAGGATATAGAGGATGTTGCGGCGGGTGGAGTCGCGGTAGCGGGTGGCGACTTCGGGGTCGAGGACTTTGGCGCCGCGGTAGGTGACGTCGTAGGAGTTGTCTTCAAGGTAGAGGGTGTAGGGGAGCTGGTCGAGTTCTTTGTCCTTGCGGGCGAAGGACTGGCGTTCGCGCTGGCCGAAGAAGCCGGCTTGGGGTGGCTCGGGGCGGAGGAGGTAGCGGGTGGCGAGGCGGGCGCGGGAGAGTCCGGTGAGGCGGGAGTTGTGGAAGGAGTAGGCGCGGCCTTGCTCGACGCGGTTTTGCATGGCGAGGTAGGCGGGGCCGCCTAGGGCGGCGAGGGCTTCGTCGATGACTTGTTTGCCGCGCTCTTCGATTTTGGAGAGCTTGGGTTGGGCTAGGAGGGGGGCGGCTAGGGTGGCTATGAGTTGGCGGCGGTTCATGCGGGCTCCTTTAGAGACCCCACCGCTTACGCGGTGGGCTAGGCGGCTAGGCTGAGGTGACGTTGGCCGATGTGACCCACCGCTTACGCGGTGGGCTAGGGGATGGTAACCCGCCGCTTACGCGGTGGGCTCGAATGCGGTGGGAGGGCTGGTTGGGGTGACCCATGGGTTTGGTTACGGCTTCTTGGAGAGGTCTTCGGATTTTAGGCCGGTGTTGGCTTTCATTTCGGTGACGGTTTGTTCGTTCGATTTCTGGCCGGCTTGGAGGACGACGGACTTGAAGGGGAACTTTAAGCCGCCGCCGATGTCGCGGTAGTCAGAGAATTGGACCTCCGTGGCCATGGGGCCTTGCGGACCGACCACTTGCATAATGCTCTTCTGGGGCAAGCCCGTCGCTTCGTCGACGACGAGACTGGCGGCTAACGGGCCTTCGGAGACCTCGATGGTGCCGTTGCCTGCATAGTTGACGGTGCGGCCGGGGACTTGGTTGCTGCGAAGGAGGTTCAAGAGCTCTGCGAAGAGCTGCTGCTGAATCTGGCCGACCATGGCCGCGGGGATGGGCTGCTCGCCTTGCGGGGCTTTCATCCAACCTTGCTGGCCATCGAAGAAAGTGACGATGCGGCCGAAGGGGAGGGTGACGTCCTGCCGGAGAACGCCGGGGGCGGCCCAGGAGTTCTTCTGGGTGACGGACATGCCGTTGGCCATTTTGGCGTCGACGGATTGGATGTAGTCCTTGAGGCCGTCGAGGCTGGCTTGGCCGCCCACGGAGGCCACGGCCTTATCGAGAAGCTGGCGGCCCTTGGCGACGGAGCCAACGTCGGTTTTGGCTTTGTCCTGCTTGGGCTGGGGAATGGCGATGTCGAGCTTTTCGACCTTCATGCCGAGGGAAGAGAAGTCCTTGCCGCCGAACTTCTTTTGGTCACCGACGGCAACGACGGTGAAGTTTTCGGGCTTGACATATTGTTTGGCGACGCGGAGGACGTCGGCTTTGGAGACCTTTTCGATGGCCTTCTTGTATTCGAGCAGGAAGTCGGCGGGATAGCCCCAGTATTCGTAGGCGACCATGCGGCCCAGGGTTTTGGCGGGGGAATCGAAGTTGAAGACGAAGCTATTGAGGGCGGTGTTTTTGGCGGTGGAAAGCTCCTGGTCAGTCACTTCGAGGTTGCGGAGTTTTGAGACCTCTTCCTGGATGGCGGAGAGGGCTTCGATGGTGCTCTTTGACTCGACGCTGCCGCCGATGGAGAAGGTGCCGGGATGGTCGTAGTTGGCGCCCCAGCTTGAGTAAATGGAGTAGGCGGCTCCCATCTCGGAGCGGACCTTGCGGACGAGGCGGCTGGGGAAGCCGCCGCCGAGGATGGCGGACATGACTTCGAGGGCCGGGTAATCTTTGTCGTTCAGCTTGCCGCCGAGGTGGCCGATGCGGATGAAGGTTTGGGTGACGTCGGTCTTTTCGACGTAATTGATGCCGGGCTTGGCGGACTCGGAGACCTTGGGCATAACGGGGACGGGATCGCGCTTGACGGTCCAGTTGGCGAAGAGCTTCTCGAGTTTAGCTTTCATTTCGGCGGTTTTGAAGTCGCCGTAGACGGAGAGCATGATATTGGCGGGGAAGAAGTGGCGGTCGTAGAAGGCGACCATGTCTTCGCGCTTGACGGCGTCGATGGTGGCGTACTCTTGCTGCATGCCGTAGGGCGTGTCCTTGCCGTAGAGGATGCGAGTGAACTCGCGGCCGGCGATGTCACCGGCGTCGTCGTTGCGGCGGGAGATGCCGCTGCGTTCGCGGATCTTGGCGTTGTCGACCTTGTCGGCGCGGAAGGCGGGCGCGGTGAGGACTTCGGCAAAGAGGCCCATCACTTGGTCAGTGCTTTCGGCGAGGGCCGAGAAAGAGACACTGCCGGAGGTTTCGCCAATGCTGCTTTCGACGGAGCCGGCGACGCCTTCGAGGGCTTCGTTTAACTGCTCCTGGGTTTTGGACTTGGTGCCGCCGGAACGGATGAGGTTGCCGGTGAGGTCGGCGAGGCCGGCTTTATCCTTGGGGTCAAACAGGTTGCCCACGCGGACGAGGGCGCGGCCGGAGATGAGGGGCAGTTCGTGATTCTCGAGCAGGTAGACGCGCATGCCGTTGGGCAGGGTGAACTTGTCGACGTTGGGAATCTCGACGTCGCGCAAGGGGGGGAAGACGAGGTTCTTATATTTCGCGGCCATACCGGTGCCCTTGACGGCAGCAGGAGCGCCTTTGGCAGCGGGCTTTGGTTTCGCTTGACCGAAGGCTAGCGTGACGGCGAGAGAAATGAGGATGAGATTGCGGAACATGGGTTACTTCGCCTCCTGGCTGGACTTGGACATATAGGCTACGGTGCGGCCCTTGGCCGTGAAGTAGGTTTTGGCGACGCGCTGGACGTCGGCGGCGGTGATCTTTTCGAGCTCGTCGAGTTGGGAGTAGAGCTTCTTCCAACTGCCGTAGCCGACGTGGGCGGCGGCGAGGGCGTTGGCCATACCGATGTTGGAGTTGAGGCCGCGGATGAGTCCGGCGCGGACGTTGATTTTGACGCGCTTTAGGGTGGCGTCGTCGACGGGCTCTTTCTTCAGCTTTTCGAGGATGTCGTAGGTGGCTTTCTCGAGTTCGTCAATGGTTTTGCCGGAGTTGGGGACGGCGAAGACGATGTAGATGTTGTCTTGCTTACCGCCGGGGAAGGTGGCGTAGGCGGCGGCGCCGAGGGCGAGTTTTTTGTCCTCGACAAGGTCCTTATAGAGGCGGCCGGTGCGGCCCTGGGAGAGGATGCCGGAGATGATGTCGAAGACGGGGTCGTCGGCATGGAGGGCGTCAGGGCGCTTGTAGCCGATGGCGAGCATAGGCTGGGCGTCGGTTTCGATGGCAACGCGTTTTTCGCCGCGCTGCTCCTGTTCTTTGGTGATGATGGGAGGCGGCAGCGGACCGGCGGGCATGGGGCCGAAGTACTTGGTGGCGAGCGCGCGGACCTCTTTCGGGTCGACATCGCCAGCGACGACGATGGTGATGTTGCTGGGGACGTAATAGGTTTTGCGGAAGGCGAGGGCGTCGCCGACGCGGAGGTTGTCGATGTCGGAGGGGATGCCGGCGTAGCCGATGTGATAGGGGCTATCGGCGAAGGCGGTGTTCATGAGGGCGGTGACGAGTTGGCCTTGGGGATCGCTCTCGATGCGCATGGCGTACTCGTTGCGCACGACGCCCCGCTCTTTGTAAAACTCGCGGAAGACGGGGGTGATGAAACGGTCACTTTCGAGCATGAACCACATTTCTAGGCGGTTGGCGGGGAGGCTCATGAAGTAAGTGGTGGAGTCCATGGAGGTGCCGGCGTTGAGGCCGACGGCGCCGTTTTCTTCCACCATGCGGGTGAAGGCATCCTGGTCGACGAGGCCGAAGGTTTTGTCGATGTCACCTTTCAGGCCGGCTTCGAGCTTGGTGATTTTGGCCTGGTCGGCGCGGGGACCTTTGCGGCGCTCTTCCTCGAGCTGGTCATAGGTTTTTTCGAGGGCGTCGAGGGCCAGCTTTTCGGCGGCGTAGTTCTTGCTGCCGATGGAGGGGGTGCCTTTGAAGGCCATGTGTTCGAACATGTGGGCGATGCCGGCTTTGCCCGCAGGGTCGTTGGCGGCGCCGGCGTTTACGAAGCTGAGGCCGGCGAAGACGGGGGCGGTGTGGCGTTCGAGCACGATGAAGTGCAGGCCGTTGGGGAGGTCGAATTCGGTGATGCGCTTTTCGAGGTCGGCGACGTTTTGGGCGGAGGCGGTTAGTACGCAGGCGAACAGGGCACAGAAGAGTCTATTACTCATAGGATGAAAGTTTCTCCAAGTGGTGCGGGCTTACTTCAGTTTACGTGAATAGGTTATGTTTAGGAAACGTGAACCTACCGTATCGTGAGACGCGCGTCCGAGTAAGATATGCCGAAACTGACCAGATGGGTGTGGTTTATCATGCAAATTATCTGGTTTGGATGGAGCTTGGGCGGACGGAGTACGGGAAGAGCGATGGCTTTTTCTACAGTGATTTAGAGAAAGAGGGCATTGTGATGACGGTGGTGGAGGCGTCGGTGCGGTACGCGCAGGCGGCGCGGTATGACGAGGAGATCGTGATTCGGACGCGGGTGATGGAAGCGAGTTCGCGGATGATCACGTTTGGGTATGAGTTAAGGAGCGGGGAGCGGAAGTTGGCGACGGGGACGACGCGGCATCTGTTTTGCGCGTTGAGCGAGGACAAGCGGGAGTTGCGGCCGGCGCGGCTGCCGGAGAAGTACCGTGGCCATTTCGGCATCCGCTGAGATTGTGGCGGTTGCTTCCGGGCGATCGCTGCTGAGCTATGGGCCGGCGGTGGGGGCGACGCGGCCGGGGTCGACGGTGAAGCCGTTTACGTTGATGGCGTTGCTGGAGGCGGGGCTCGATCCACTGCGGCGGCTTCCCTGCCCGCAGCGGTTGACAATCGAAGGGCGGCGGTTCGATTGCACGCATCCGCCAATTCATTCTTTGAATGCGCGGGAGGCTTTGGCGTATTCGTGCAACAACTACTTTGCGGCGGCGGTGGGGCGGTTGACGCTCAGCGATCTGACGCGGGTTCTTTTGGCCTACGGGTTGCGGGCTGGAGTGCCTAAGGATTTGCGGCTGTTGGCGCTGGGGGAGGAGGCTCTGAACGTGACTCCGTTGGAGATGGCGCGGGCGTACCGGCTGTTGGCGTTGGGCAAGAATCGGGTGATTCAGGAGGGGCTGGAGTTGGCGGCGACGGCGGGGACGGCGCGGTTGGCGGGGCCTGCGTTTGCGGGGAAGACGGGGACGGCGGCGAGCGAGAATCGGATTTCTTTACAGGCGTGGTTCGCCGGATGGACGCCCCGTTCGTCGCCAGAACATGTTATGGTCGTGTTTTTGCCGGTGGGGCGCGGTGCGATGGATGCCGCGCCGGCCGCTCGGCGGATTTATGAATTATGGCAACGCGGCTCTTTAGCATCGTCTTCCTTGGCTGCTCCTGGTTGAGCGCGGCGCGGGTGCCTGCGCCTGAGTCGGCACTGGAGATCCGGCTGTTTTCGCGAACTGCCGTTTCTGAGGCGCGGGTGAATGGAGTACGGATTCGGGCACCGCATACTGGGCTTTATCAAGGTCAGGTGACGCTGGAGGTTAAGGGCACTAAGCCTTTGTCTTTAAGCCATTTGAATGTTTCGACCCGAAACGGCCACTTGATGTTGGTGGCTCATATTCCACTTGAACAATACGTGGCGAGCGTGATGGCGGGGGAGGTGAACGGGGTGACCAAGCCAGAGACCTTGAAGGCGATGGCGATTGCGATCCGCACTTATGCGATTCGTCATCGAGATACCCACGCGCGCGAAGGATATCACCTGTGCGATACGACCCATTGCCAGAATGTCTACTGGAGTCAACGTGGCAGAATCCATCAGGAGGCGGCGGAGTCAACCGAGGGTTTGATGCTGTGG
>JBBQQS010000140.1:0-10790 GCA_038215525.1 Bryobacterales bacterium | reverse complement strand
TGAGCTGCCACACCCAGTCCGGCGTTTGGGGACCCATGGGCGCCATGATCCACGGCTACCGCCCGGAAAACGTTACGAACATGCGGCAGTTGATGAACCTGATGTACGAGAGCCTGCGCCCCACCAACACCTTGCAGGACGCAGCCAATAACACCAGCCTTTCGCCACTCGACTTAGGTGACGGCCCTGCCGGCACGCGCGCCGCCGGCTTCAACGTCGTCATGACCGAGAAGTTCATGGCCCCGCGTCGTCTCCATTCGGCCCAACAAATCCGCACCGCCAACTTCGTGCTCCAATCCGCCGACCCCAGCGGCATCAATGCTGCCGGCCCGGGTTCCAACGTCGGCGCCGCCATCGTCTACCGCTTCGCCGGCGAAATCCTGCGCCGTGCCTGGAATGATTCGCGCGACGAAAAATACTTGAAAGCCCTCGAGGACAAAGCCGAGCGCCTTCTGAATATCCCCATCCGCTACGCTGACGATCCCGCCAATCGCATTCTCTTCTTCCGCGACGTCTTCCCCGCCGACTATGTCAAGCTCCGCGGCGAAACCGAAGAGGTGAAGAAATTCTGGAGTCGAGTGACTAACCAGTTACAAGAAGACGAAGCCCGCCTCCGCGCCATGCAAAAGCCCGAAGGCTGGTGGGGCTTCGATCCCGGTCGCCGCGAAGGCAGTAAGTGGGTTGCCACCACCCAGGACCCCAAGGATATTGACCCCGCGCCCACGTCCCTCGCCTTGACTGCTCTCGCCTCGCTCGGCTACAACGACTCTGACGCCGCCGTGAAACGCGGCGTCGCCGGCTTACTCCAGTTACAAGATACTTTCGGCCGCTGGAACCGCAACGCCCTCACCGGCTTTGTCACCACCGCCTATGCCGAACACGCCCTCGCCCGCCTCTATCCAGAAACGCCGCGCGAGGCCGAAGCCAAAGACTTTACCGCCCTGCCAAACGAATCCTTACTCGACACCGTCGCCCGCTTCCGCGCCCTGGCCCAGTTGGGTCTGCGTCCTAACGATACTGCTTTTTTGTCGTTAGTCCTTCCTGGAGTTAGTCACGCGAGTGCCGAAGTCCGCTACTGGGCGCAGATTGCTTTGGGCGGCCTTCACGACGAGCGCGGAGTTACTTCCCAGTTAGCTGGCTTAGGCGATCCGGTGAAAATGGTCCGCGAGGCCGCCCGCTGGGGCACCCGCCAAACCCTTCTCGACGACAAGGGCTGGGACTATCTCTACGCTACTTACTCCAATGGCGACGACCGCACCCGCGAAGGCATCGCCGGCGCCCTCATCATGCGTGCCGACGCCGTCATGACTCGTTCGAACGCCGGCTTTCCCCGTCTCGGCCAGTTACTTAGCCGCATGATGAATGAAGATCCCCACCCCGCCGTCCGCGCCTGGTCCACCCGCGCCGCCTGGAATTGGTGGGTCTGGAATCCGCCCATCCGCGAAGCCGTAAACTCCGCCGTTTTGACGACTCTCGAACGCCCCGAGGATAATTGGCTTACCGAAGAGGCGAAGCGCTATCAAATTGAAGCCCTCTTTATTGCCAATGGCCAAAAAGCCAACCCCAGCGCCGAACACCAATATCCGCAACTCACTAAGTTATTCGAAACGATCTCGAAACGGCTGGACCAAAAGCCGCCTGACCGCATGATCGATCGCTTAGTCGCCATCGCCGCCACTTACTATAGCCAGGCCGGCGGCGACGGCGGGCCAGGACAGATGGGTTACATCACCGAGCAAGCCGCACCGATGATGGCCAAGGCCGTCATGCACTATTGGACCCGGGCCGAAGCTTCCAAGATCGATGCCAACTTGCGCTTCGCCATCGAATCGGCCGCCAATATTATGGACGATCCTCTCCAGAAGCGGCTTCTCACTTACTCGAGCACTGGCCCCGAAGCCTACCGCACCCTCGCCGCCACCTCCATCTCCGATCCGCGCATCATCGCCTTACAGGGTACCCACGAATTCTTAGAGCCCTTGATGGAACAGTTCTATCGGGGCGCCAGCACGGCCGAGCGTCGCGGCGAACTGGCCGGTCCCCTCTTGAAGCTCTTCGGACGCGCCCGCTGGAACCTGCCCAAGAGTGATGAGCAGCAACGGCTCTTCTACAACGTCCTCCTGCCTCGCTTCACTCCGGAGCGCGGCAAGTTGGAGGAGAACACCCGCACGCCGCTCCAAATGGAACCCGACTCGCTCGATTGGTACGTCACCCGCTCCCTCGCCAATGTCGTCCACGGCAACGCCGACTTACAAACCGACATGTTACTCAAACAAATGCCGACTTCGTTCACCACTCCCATGGACGAAGCCTTCTGGCTGCCCAGCCTGGGCTGGCTACTCCGCCACGGCACGGAAGTCCCTGAAGTCCACGCGCCGGTGAAAGGCTTGGAAGTTGCGGCGGAGCAGAAGAACCGCATCGCCGAACTCCTGGTGAAAACTCTCGAGGCACCCAAAGTGGACGGGCGCCTTCGCGGCACCGCGCTGTCTCTCGCGAACGATGTCATCGTGCGCCAACACCCTAAGGTGGAGGCCGTCCTCCGCAAGAAGCAGCCCCAGTTCTATGAGGAGGACCCGCCCGAGGCCAAGGCCTTGAGCGCCGCCGCCAAGGAAAATTGGAACTATTTCCAGAACTGGCTCGCGCCGGAGATGACTAAGGTCGATCGCAACGATCAGCAGTCCTGCCTCAGCTGCCACGCCGTCCCTGGACGGGTCCCTTCCATGGAACTTGCCGGCCCCAACGGCAACGGCTACATGTCGAAGAAGGCCCTCTGGACCAACTACAAGATCCTCTCCGAGCGGGTGAACGAAGCCGGAGGGGTCGAATCCAGCAAGCTCCTGCGCAAGCCCCTCAACGTCCAAAGCGGCAAAGAGGACGGCCATCAAGGGGGTCGACGCTTCAACCCCAACGACCGCGGCTACGAAATCCTCCGCCGCTGGGTCCTCGATACCGCCAAACTCAAGTCCACTACCACCGGGCTGTAGGGAGGGCTCCCAGCCCACCTCCCAATCCGAAGTGATAACCACTTCTCATACGAATTGTAAACCAACCTCTATCTAGGACTTACAACATACTCCGAGTATTTTTATTCCCTGCTCCGCTAGACAATATGCTGCATAAGTCGACAGATGGTCCCGCCAAACGGTCACATGGCTCAGAATCCATCTCAACCGTTGGAATCAAAATGGCTTATCTATCGACAGTAGAGCCCCGATTAGGACCCGGATGCGACAATAGGAGGTGGGTATCGGATCCAACGCCCGCGAAAAGCTCCACTTCGCAATTCCTCGAGCACAACTCAATAGAATCAACAACTCCCGGGTTCGTTTCGTCACCTTGCTTCCGGAGGGTACAATTTCCACAAATGCGTTCGCTTACCCTCGTTCTATTGCTCAGCACCTTCCTCTGCGCCCAGAACGCCCCCGAACATGGGCCACTCCCTCCGAAAATGGTCGTCCGCAACGCCCTCGTCATTGAAGGCAATGCCACCCCCGCGTCCGGACCTCCCGACATCTTCATTGAGGGCAGCGCCATCATCCAAATCGCCCCCTCGCGCGCCGCCACGGCCAACCAGCCAGCCGGCACCGTGCTCATCGACGCCGCCGGCCGCTATGTCATCCCCGGACTCATCAATGCTCACGGCCACATCCAAGACGAACGCGCCGGCGTCAAAATGGCCCCCGAATTTCAACTCTAGCCATCGCCGAAACCAACGCATGGGACGACATCAAGTTCGGCATGACCACCATCGAGCACTGGTACGGTATTCCCGATGCCGCCCTCGAAAATGGCATTCAGACCTTTCCGCCAGACTTCAACGTCGCTCGCGAAGTTGATCGCTTTCGTACCGGGCCTACGCCGCCATCCACATCTAAAAGGGGATTGACGACTCGCGCCGACCTATGTAACTATAGTTAAGTCGAAATAGTTCACTATGACTCAGCCCTCGCTACCGGAACTTCACTCAACCGTCGATCCCTCCCGCGCGCTCGGCTTCTTCCGTCGCCTCTTCGCCTTCTCCGGCCCCGCCTACCTCGTCTCCGTCGGCTACATGGACCCAGGAAATTGGGCCACTGATCTTGAAGGCGGTGCCCGCTTCGGCTATCAACTGCTGTGGGTCCTGGTGCTCTCGAACGCCATGGCCGTCCTGCTGCAGACCCTCAGCGCCCGCCTCGGCATCGTCACCGGCCGCGACCTGGCACAGGCCTGCCGCGATACCTACCCCCGGCCAGTAACGCTGGTACTATGGTTCCTCTGCGAAATCGCCATCGCCGCCTGCGACTTAGCCGAAGTCCTTGGCGCCGCCATCGCCTTGAAGTTACTCTTCGGCCTGCCGATTCTTACGGGTGTGTTACTCACGGCCACCGATACCTTATTACTCCTGTGGCTTACTCGCTACGGTGTCCGGATGGTGGAAGCCTTAGTGCTGGTATTGGTATTTACCATCGGGATTTGTTTCGGCATCGAAGTCTGGATGGCGAGCCCACATTGGGGATCGCTAGCGGCTGGTTTAGTGCCCCGACTTACTGACGAAAGCCTCTACGTGGCTATCGGTATCTTGGGCGCTACGGTGATGCCGCATAACTTGTACTTACACTCGGCTCTCGTCCAAACCCGGCGCATCGGCGCGTCAGTGCAGGCCAAGAAAGAAGCTTGCCGGTTTAACTTTATTGACTCCGCTATCGCCTTAAACGCCGCCCTCTTCGTCAACGGCGGCATCCTTATTATGGCCGCGGCAGTCTTCTTCGAGCGCGGTGTTAAAGTTACTCAGATCGAACAGGCCCACGTGATGCTCGCCCCGCTACTCGGCACCAGTTTGGCCAGTACGCTCTTCGCCTTTGCCTTACTGCTCTCCGGACAGTCGTCTACGCTTACGGGCACGCTCGCCGGGCAGATCGTGATGGAGGGCTTCGTCAGTATCCGCCTGCGTCCCTGGCTACGCAGACTGATCACTCGGTTAGTCGCCATCGTACCCGCCGTCATCGTCATCTCCATCAGCGGCGAAGGCGCCACTTACCCTCTGCTGATCTTGAGCCAAGTCGTCCTAAGCCTGCAATTACCCTTTGCGGTAATGCCGCTGATCCAATTTACGAGTGAACGCGCGCGAATGGGCGAGTTTGCCAATAAGCTCTGGGTGCGGGTGCTGGCCTGGGCCGCCGCGGCGATTATCGTCGCCCTCAATTTACGGCTCGCCACTCAGCAATTCGGCGAATGGGCCGCCACAGCAACGGGCTGGAAACAAACCCTACTCTACGGACTTGGCCTACCCTTCGGATTCGGATTTATCGCCTTACTCCTCTGGATCGCCCTGCATCCGGTACTGCCGGCCTGGGCCAAAGCTGGAGTAAAGCCCGCCACCTTGGTGAAGATCGCCCGCGATGGCTTCACCGCCGTAACTTACTCGTCCATCCTCGTCCCCCTCGACCACTCCGAACAGGACCACGCGGCCCTCGCCCATGCCGTCTCGATGGCGAAACTCTACCAGGCCCGCTTGGCGTTGCTCCACGTCGAAGAAGGCGCCACCAGTTTCGTCTACGGCAGCCAAGCCAGCACTTCGGAAGTCGAAGAAGGCGAAGCCTATTTAGAAGAGATCGCCGGTCGGCTTCGTGAGACCGGACTTACGGTACACGTCGAAGTCCGCCATGCGCCCGACCCCGCTCAAGCCATCATCACTTACGCCCGCGAACTCAAGCCCGACCTAATCGTCATGGCCGGCCACGGCCACAAAGGCCTCAAGGACATCGCCTTCGGCACCACCATCAGCGCCGTCCGCCACGCCCTGCCAACCGCCGTACTCATCGTGCAAGCTTAGGAATTAATGCCTTGAGCGCGGTGTGCGTTTTCGAGAAAGCCGCCGCTTTCACGTCCACCAGGCCGGAGGCTTTGGTCGCCGCCATCACGTCGGCTTGGGTAATCGTCTTGACGCCTTTGGGGTAAAGGTTTTCCGGGCGTTTCGAGCCCGGCGAGAAAGTTCGCATCGCTGATGCCCCGCACCACCACGCTCTGCCCAGGTTTCACCTCGAGTTTGTCGACCAAGGTTTTGGGATGAGCGATCTTCTCCGCCCATACGGCCGCCTGCGGACCCAAATGTAGCACCATCGAACGCAATTCCGAACGGCCATTCACCGCCCGCACCGCCGGAGGCGGCACCAGCGGAATCTTCAAGCGGTACTCGTCGCCGCGAAAGAGCAGAAAATCCGACGCGATGGAGTTATCGGTGCCGGTGTACGAACCGACGGCGGCCGGTACTTCGAGTGGCACCACACGGCCGCGGACACGCTGGACAAAGTGAACCTTGACGACCTGCAGAAGAATATCGCACAACTCGCAGTTTTTGCTTACGTGCTGGCCGATATGGATTCCCGTTTGGGGCAGTAAGCAGTAGGATAGGTTTCGAGGCAACCCAAGACTTTCATCCACCCGAACCGTGGCGGAGGAGAATATTCGGGATATTGGCGGCTTTCTGGCGCCGGTCGATCCACAGGACTCCATCACGATCGTGCCGGCCGTTAGCGGCGGCTAAAACGTGTAAGAAGTCGAGAGATAAACCAAACGGGAACGGGCGCCGGGCGTCGTACGCCGAATAAACTCTCCGGGGAAGAACTGTCCAACGCCGGCGGAAATCGTGAAGCCGCCCCACTGGTAGTTCGAGTAGAGGTCCAACTCTTGGCCGATGTACCGGCCGGCATTGCCCGCGGAGGCTTGCACGATGGCACGGCCTTGCCCGTTGTATACCGCATCGCGCGAATTGGCGAGCCAGGAGGAGTTGTACATCAAGACCCAATTCCAGGTCTTGCTGAGATTTAGGGTATTCGCGGATTTTACATTGTGGATGTTACGCCATCCCAGTAAGTCGACGTGGCCGAATTTGTCGTGTGCCGCGGGGTAGAGTTGGTCGAAGGTGCCGCTCTGGCCGCTGCGCGGATCGGTACCGGAGGCGTATTTGTATTCATTAGCCAAGTCTAAAGAACGCTTGCGCACCGCAGTGCGGTAACCGATTTGAGCGACGCCCCCGGCAGCCCGATGACGTAGCAACCCTACCTTGCCATTCTGCAAGATCCCCTCCACTGTGACGCGGAAATGACGCGGCAGGGGAATGGCCCAACGGGAGCCGTAGAGATTGATGCCCAGTGTGCCGGGCCCCGCGAAACCGCCGGGGAAGTTCTGATCGTGCCGGAGGATGTAGACGTCGAAGGTTTCTTTACCGAGGAGCTCGCGAAACGTACTGTAAGTGCCCCAGATGCGATCGCCCAGCACCGGCTTGTTAAAGCGATCTCCGCGCGGGACGATGGTAGACAGAGTAAGAAACTCAAGTTTCATTTTCTTCGTGACATGGTAGAGGCGAGCCGTATCCCAGGTGCGGGCGGTGTAGGCCCACTGCGGCGAACCGATGAGTCGGGTGTCTCCATAGTTGATCATCTGGCGCCCAATAGTGACGCCAAGGCCTTTTTGATTCTTGCCAAAGAGTTCGACGTAGGCTTCCTGCAGATCGAACGGATCTCGCACGTTGCCCGGCGGCGGGGCCCCGTAGAAAGGAGCCCGGCTATCTTGGGCCAGGACGGAGGCCTTGATCCAGGACAGCGGCTTGTAAGTCAGACCAATGCGGGTGCGAACGAAATCAGCCGCCAGGTCACGGTCGCGGCCGAAAGCGGCTCCCGTGCGACTCTCGGCGCGCTGACGCAGTTCAAAGCGCAGTTGCAATCGATCGGCGGTGCGCTTGGCCAATTCCTGATTCAGATGACGCCCGGGGTCGAACTGCGCCGAAAGGCCCTGCGCAAAGAGAATGGCTAGAATGGTGAATCGCCCCGACAATCTCCGATGATATACAAGTCGGACGGAAGTTTGTTCACGACCTCGAAGCGAAACACGCTGGGGCGAGCTTTGCCCGGCTCAGCGTCTGGGCGCAACGAAGGTTAAGTATGGATTAAGCCGGTGCTCCAATTCCTGGTAAACGCCGTCTTGGGCGCCTTGATTCACAAATCCATGAAAAAGCCTCTTAAGCCGACTTTCGGCTCGGCGCGACTCCCCGCGAGCGTCACATCAACCGGTGGAGAGTCTCTGTTTTCTGGCGCGATTGGCAGTCCTTCGGAGAAGGGCCCGCCGACCCACACCCGGCGGCGCTGGAGCGGGCGCTGGAAGCATGAGTTGAGCGGCTTTTGCATCGCTTGCGCCGATTGTGGTATCCTCCAGATTCATGTTTCTGCAAACTCTCCACCACCTCCACCATCATCACAGCGGGGCGACGTGTGTTCGGCGGGCCAACGGATAGAGACTCTGATTACAGTCAGAAAGGTTGCCCCGCCGAGTGATCGGCGGGTTTTTTATTGCTATGAGCGCCAAAACGATTTCCGAGTTAGATTTTGCCAAATTGGACGGCCTGATGACGACCGTAATCCAGGACCATGCCAGCGGCCGAGTGCTAATGGTGGGGTTTATGAACGAAGAGAGCTTACGGATTACGATTGAAACCGGCAAGGCAGTCTTTTTCAGCCGGAGCCGGCAGAAGCTTTGGCGGAAGGGTGAGAGTTCCGGGCATGTACTGTTGGTGAAGACAATCCAGACGGATTGCGATATGGACGCGTTGTTAATCCACGTGGAAACGGTGGGCCCTGGGGTTTGCCATGCCGGTTTCGAGAGCTGCTTTTATCGAACGCTGGAGGGCGACGCTTGGACGGAAACCGAGCCTCGCACTTACGATCCGGCCCAAGTGTATGGAAGCTGAGGGGAATGAATATCGATGAGTAAGATTAAATTAGGAATACCCAAGGGAAGCCTCGAAAACGCCACCGTCGACCTATTTCGACGGGCTGGTTTTCAGATTACGCTATCGTCACGATCCTATTTCCCAGCGATTGACGATCCGGAAATCGAATGCATGTTGATCCGGGCCCAGGAAATGGCCCGTTACGTGGAGGACGGCGTTTTGGATGCGGGCTTGACCGGGTACGACTGGGTGATGGAGACCGATTCTAAAGTAGAAACCGTCGCGGAACTGGTGTATTCGAAACAAAGCTCACGGAAGGTACGCTGGGTGCTGGCGGTGCCGGAGACTTCCCCGATCCGAAGTGTGAAGGACCTGGAGGGCAAGATTGTTTCCACGGAGTTAGTGAACTTTACCAAACGCTATCTGGCTAAACACGGAGTGACGGCGAAAGTGGAGTTCAGTTGGGGTGCCACGGAAGTGAAGCCACCTTACTTGGCCGACGCGATTGTTGAAGTAACTGAAACCGGATCGTCATTGCGGGCGAATAAGTTGCGAATTGTGGAAGAGTTACTCGAGTCGAATACGCAGTTAATCGCCAACGTCGATAGCTGGCAGGATCCTTGGAAGCGCCGGAAGCTGGAAGATCTGAAGATGTTACTCGAGGGGGCGATGGCGGCACTGGGCAAAGTGGGGCTGATGTTGAATGTGGAAGAAGACAATTTGGAACGAGTTTTGTCTGTTCTGCCGGCGCTCAAGAATCCGACCGTCTCTAAGTTAAGCCGCGGCAATTGGCTGGCCGTGAATACGATCCTCGAAGAACTGACGGTTCGGGAGATTATTCCTCGCCTCAAGGAAGCCGGAGCGCAAGGTATTGTGGAGTACCCGCTCAATAAGATTGTGATGTAGATGCATGATTAGAATCCTGGAAGCGAAACAAGCCGGTAAATTATTGGAGCGCAAGGCGGCGCGATTCGGCGAAGCCGAAGCGATTGTGCGGCCCATCCTGGAGGCGGTGCGAAAACGCGGCGATAAGGCGCTCTTGGAGTATGGCCGTCAATTTGACGGGCTCACCCGGAAGTCGGTCGTGGTGCCGGCAGAGGAATTGAAGCTCGCCGAGCGTGCGGTCTCCCCAGAGTTCAGGCGCGCGGTCCGGCAGGCAGCGAAGAATATCCGGGCCTTTGCGAAATTACAATTGCCGGCGGCCAAGCGGATGCAAATTGCTCCGGGTATTGTGGCCGGGCAAGTCATTCGGCCGCTGGACGTCGTGGGCGCGTATGTACCTGCTGGACGTTATCCTCTGCCCTCCACCTTGCTGATGACAGTGATTCCCGCCCAAGTGGCGGGCGTACCGACCGTGTGTGTTACTTCCCCCAAAGTAGTGCCGGAAATCTACGCGACGGCGAGCTTACTGGGGGTCGATCGCGTCTTCCAGATCGGTGGCGCGCAGGCGATTGCAGCATTTGCCTATGGTACGCAAAGCGTCCCGAAAGCCGATCGGATTGTGGGACCGGGGAACATTTATGTCGCCGCGGCCAAAAAGTTACTCGCGGGAGAAGTAGGGATCGATTTTGTCGCAGGCCCTACGGAAATCTTGATCATCGCAGCGGAGGGAGACCCGCGCTGGATTGCGGCGGATATGTTAGCCCAGGCGGAGCATGATACCGACGCCTCGGCAATCCTGCTGACGACATCGAAGCCATTGGCCGTGGCGGTGCAAGCGGAGATCGAAGTGCAACTGGCGACTTTGCCCACGGCGGCCACGGCGCGAGTAGCGATTGAGAAGAATTCGGCGATCTTACTGGTGTCCTCGCTCGAAGCAGCTGCCGATTTATCGAATCGTTTTGCGCCGGAACATCTGAGTCTGCACGATCCGAAGCTACTGCCGTTGATTCGGCACGCGGGAGGCATTTTCCTGGGCGCTGCCAGTCCGGAGGCGGCGGGCGACTATGCGGCGGGACCAAACCACGTGCTACCAACATCCGGCGCCGCACGGTTGCGCGGTGGGCTCTCGTCAGCTGATTTCGTGAAGGTAATTGCTACCCAAACCCTAACCAAGCGCGGATTGAGGGACTTATCCGGAACGGTA
>JBBQQS010000139.1:0-10895 GCA_038215525.1 Bryobacterales bacterium | reverse complement strand
CTAATTGAGGCGATGGCCGCCGCCATCGGAGGCGTCGACGCGGAGCCAGGCCAGTTCCTCTGGACGCTCCACCGGAATCAGCCGGAGTAGCGCCGTATTCAGAATCGAGAAGAGGGCAGTGTTGGCGCCAATGCCGAGCGCGAGCGACAGCACGGCGACCGCCGTAAAGCCGGGGGCTGAGGCCAACTGCCGGGCCGCATAACGCAGGTCGGCCCAGCGGGTGCGAAGCGGTTCGAGCCAGCGCCGGTCCCGCAGGGCTTCCTTGGTGGGTTCGAGGCCCCCGAACTCGAGCGTGGCCTGACGGCGCGCTTCGGCCTCCGGAAGGCCATCGCGGCGGTGCTGGGCGACGAGCTGGTCCCAGTGGTAGCGTAGCTCGGCTTCGAGTTCGGGGTCGCGTGGCGAAAAGTTTCATTGGGTGTCCAGCACGCTGTTCATGGCGGTCCACCAGCGAACCCAGCGAGCGCGTTCGGTGGCGAGGCGTTTCCGGCCGGTGGCGGTGAGCGCGTAAAACTTCGCTTGGCGGCCTTCCGGGGTCGGCTTCCATTCGGCCTTCACCCAACCTTCCGCCTCGAGCTTGTGCAGCGCCGGATAGAGCGAGCCCTGATTCACCTGCAACACTTCGTGCGAAAGCAGCTTAAGCTTCTGGGCGATGCCCCAGCCATGTAGAGCGCCTTGGCTGACAATGCCGAGCACCAGCACGTCGAGGGTTCCCGGGATCAAGTCATCTTTGGGCATGGTTATGTAGTCCGTCGACAATTGTCGACTGGCGACACGTCGATGTCAAGCGCAACCGATAGTGGTGTCTAACCGGTGAACCGCGCCGGTTTGTGCCTGGACGACGGGGAGCCTTCGTTGTTAATGGCGGGGGAAACTACAGGGTGAAGGACCCGGAGGGGAGAAGGAGCGTATATGACTAGAAGCCATTTTGGCGACGATCTAGGAGATTTTGAAAGGCGCGGTCGGGTAACGCGGAAGGGATTCGGTGCTGCCAGGCGCCAGCGTAGGATCGAGTCAACTAAGGATCGAGTCCGACTCGATCCTTAGTTTATTGCTAACAGCGGTTGTAGGGAAAGGTCGATCCGAAGACGCGCAATTCGCGGTCACCCGGAAGTGTCCCGCACTACTTCGGAGTTACGTGGATCAGGGCGCCGGGATTGGCATCTTCCAGCATCCAGAGTGAACCATCGGGGGCTTGCTCGACATCGCGGATGCGCTTGCCGACTTTCCAGCGCTCGGCCATCTTGGCTCCGCCCTTACCGTCGAAGATGACGCGATTGAGCGACATCGTCGCCAGGCCGCTGATGAAGCCGCTGCCATCCCATTGCGGGAAGGTCTTGGTGCCGCGGTAGAACATCAGGTTGCCCGGTGCCACCACCGGCACCCAATAGAGCACTGGCTTGGTGAAGTCGGCCCGTGTGTCGTGGCTGGGGATGGGCACCCCGTTGTAGTTCTTGCCATAGGAGACGGCGGGCCAGCCATAATTCTTGCCCTTTGCGATCAAATTCAACTCGTCGCCGCCCCCCGGGCCATGTTCCACTTCCCACAATTCGCCGGTGGGCGACAACGCCAAGCCATAGGGTGCGCGAAAGCCGCTGGCCCAAGTTTCGGCCGGCGTCAGGTTGGGGCCGGGGAAGGTATAAGTGCTGACGATCTTCGCGGTCTTGGCCGCCTCGGTGTCGCGTGGCGGGTCAATCAGCACGAGGCTGGCCGCGCCGGTTTTGCCGGCATTGGGATTGCCCGGGGCGGGCTTGCCATCGAGCGTCAGCCGCAGAATCTTGCCTACCGGCTGGTTCGGATCCTGGGCCGGCGTCATGCGCTGGCGGTCGCCCACCGTCATGTACAGAGACTGGCCATCGGGCGAGAAGACCACCTGACCGCCCGCTTGGCCGCCCTTGCCCCGGGGCATCTGGCGCCACAGCACTTCGAAAGCTTCCAGCCGGGGTCGATTGCCGGTGGTGACTAGTTTGGCGCGGGCCAACGCCTGGCCTCCGCCGTAGTCACCGGGCTCGATGTAAGTGAGATAAATACTCTGGTCCATGCCGTAAGTCGGCGAGACGAAGACACCCAGCATGCCGTTCTGGCCCTGCCAGTAGACGGCGGGCGTGTTGGCCAACGGCGCGATCTTTTCTCCCTGCGGGGATACCAGCCAAATGGGCCCGATCTTTTCGGTCACCAGCATTTGGCCGTCGGGGAGGAAGGCAATGCGCCAGGGCAGTCCAAAGGTGGCCACCGTGGTCATCTTAAAGGGCAGTGTCGCTTCGGGCTGCTGTTCGCCGACATTTACCTGGGCCCAAGCCGCTATCGACGCGAGGGTGAAGAATAGTGTCACTCTTGCCATTTTCATGTTCATTGCTCCTGTGTCATGCTTCAAGTCCAGTATACGTGTCGATTCGCCTAAGTTTCCAGTTGGGGATGGTGCCACGCTTCCAGATGATGTCGCCGGGCCGGATCCCTTTCGGGATCAAGACATCGCTCGGCATGTAGTTGGTGTGAGGATGAGGCGAATTTGGCCCCTCGGGAAAGTGGCCTGACACGCTCGGCCAGGTTCGTCGGCCCGTTCGCGGGTATGCCCAAAAGCCTGCCGGAATGGCGCGATGGAAAGGCGATTTCCGCAGTTCGTTGTTTGTAAATATATGATTTGCAATCAGTTGTGGAAAACCCGGACCACCCCGTGGATGGTCCGGGATGCTCGTGGATGGTCCGGGATGCTTGGTTTGGGATGCTAGATCTCCCGCTCCGAATGGCCTGAAAATGCGGTGGGATCCCGGACCACTGCATCTCATTTTCGCTAAGTCGATTCATCGGCTTGACATAGCGATAAATCCAGGATCCGGGTGGGTGCCCCGACATTTCCTCACGGTAAATGTTAGTCAAGTTCTCATCGCGTTGGCATTCGATTGTTACGCGCCGTTGGTACGGTCAAGGGCATGCGTAGTATTCTGCTCGGTCTGATGCTACTCTCCAGTGTCTCCTTTGCCCAGTCCACGCTCGGCGAAATACGGGGCCTCCTCTCCGATGCCAGCGGTGCCTTAGTGGCCGATGCCACTGTCAAACCGAGACGCACCGGCACCGGCGAATCCCGCACGGTGAAGTCGGACGCCAATGGCGCTTACCAGATCCCGAACCTCGGTGCCGGCGCTTACGAATTGCAGGTGGAGAAGCAAGGCTTCCGCTCGGCGCTGGTGAAGGCCGTGGCTCTGCGCGCCCGCGAAATTGCCCGGGTGGACGTCGCGCTCGAGATCACGCAGGTGGCCACCGAGGTGAAGGTCACCGACGCGGCACAGACGGTGCAGCTCGAAATGTCGACCATCATGGACTCGAAGTCCGGCGAAGAGCTCAACCGCCTGCCAGTGAACTACCGCGCGGGGAGCAGCAACACGTTCTACCAAGCGATCGCCAACGCGCCGGGCGTGCAGCCGGACTCGGCGGGCAACTCCTCCATCGGCGGCACGATGCCCTTTATGGCCACCGCCTCCGTCGACGGTGTTTCGAACATCAACGTGCGCTCAAACGGAGTGCTGCGCGAGATGTTCCCCAGCGCGGACTCGGTAAGCGAGGTCCGCATCAGCTCGAACGCCAACAATGCCGAGTTCGCCCAAGCCGGCGACATCACCGTCACGTCGAAGAGCGGCACCAACGATTATCACGCCGCCGTTTACTGGTTCCACCAAAACGGTGCCTTCGACGCGCGCGACTACTTCGCGGCGCGCACCCCGTTCAAGGTCTCCAACGACTTCGGCGTCTACGGCGGCGGACCCATCATCAAGAACAAAACCTTCTTCTTCGGCGCGTTCGAGGGCCTGCGCTTCCGCGCCCAAAGCGTCATCAACACCACGGTGCCGTCGGCCAACTTTCGCACCGGCAACTTTTCCTCGCTGTTGCCCGGGACGCAACTGCGCGACCCGCTGAACGGCAACGCGCCCTTTGCCGGCAACATCATTCCGGCGGACCGCATCTCTTCCACCTCGAACGCGCTGCTGCGCGCGCTCTATCCGAATGCGACCCGCGCCGGCGACTCGATCGCCACGCCGAATTACCAGCGCCTGGAAGGCCGTGCCAACGACAACGACCAGTTCGATATCCGCGTCGACCACAATATCAACGACGCCCAGCGAATCTTCGGGCGCCTCTCGAAGAAGGACCTTTCGCAGGCCACGCCGCTCAACCTCTTTGAGACCCTCGGTTCGCGCGTCGGCACCCAGAACCCCATCAACCTGGCCCTGGCCCACAACTGGATCATCAGCGCCAACAAGCTGAACGAAATCCGTTTTGGCTGGGCGCGGCAGGAGAGCATCAGCACGTTTGGCATCGGCGGTGCGACCTTTGACGGCCCGGCGCTGGTGCGCAGCGCGGGCATCGTCGGTATCCGCACCGACACGCCCAAGGGATCGCAAGTGCCGGACATTTCGATTAACGCCTTTCAGGGCACCGGCGCGGGACGGGAGAGCATCACGCGCAGCCGCACCTGGCAGGTCGCCGACAATTTCTCCTGGCTCAAGGGCAACCACAGCTTCAAGTTCGGCGTCGATGTGCGCCGGCTCAACACTACCGACATCACGTCGTTCACCACCGGTGACGATATGGGCTCCTACAGCTTCAACGGCCAGTATTCCGGCTTCGGTTTTGCCGATTATCTCCTCGGCGTCCCCAACGTTACAACTTTGGCGAACACCGGTCCCGATGTCGACGGCCTCACTTACCACACCGGCGTTTACGCACAGGACGACTGGCGCGTCAACCGCAAGCTGACGTTGAGCTACGGCGTTCGTTATGAACTGCACCCTATGTTTTTCGACAGAGCGCTGACTACCAGCCAGTTCGACCGCGCTTTCCCCGGCCCGGGCGCGCGCGTGATCATCGCCAACGAAGCGGCCCGCAAGCTCACCTCGCCCGCCTTCGCCGCGTCCATCGGTAGTACGCCGATCGTGCTCGCCAAGGACGCCGGCCTGCCGGAAACGCTGCGCTACAACGACTACAACAACTTCATGCCGCGCTTCGGCTTCGCCTATCGTCCGTTCGCCAATAACAAGACCGTCCTCCGCGGCGGCTACGGCATCTTCACCGCGACGATTCTCGGCTCGGTCTTCTACACCATCACCGGCATCCACGTCTCGGACACCCGCACGTTCCCCAACCAACTAATGGACGGCATCCCGGCCCTGCGCTTCCCGCGCCCGTTCGGCACTGGCCTCGGCAACCTGAGCGCGCCGGACTTCCGCCGCGCCACGCAATTCGACGGCGCTGACCCGTACACCCAGCAGTGGAACCTCACCGTGGAACGCGAGATCCGCAAGGACATGAGTTTCCGCGCGAGCTACATCGGCTCCCGGTCGATCAAGCTCTTCTCGAGCCCGGACCTGAATCAGGTACGCGCCAACACGCAAGGCTTCGCCACCGCGCGCTTGAGCCGACCTTACCCCGTCTGGAACATCGTCTACACGCGCGACCCCAACACGGGCGCCTGGTACAACGGCGTGACGCTCGAACTGAACAAGCGCGTCGCGCGCGGCCTCTCCTTCCAAAGCTCATATCAGTGGGCGAAGAATCTGTCGAATGCCACGGGCTCCGACGGCGGCGGCTTCGCTTCGGAAAACGGCTCCGTGCCGACCGACCGCTTCAACCAGCGCCTGGACTGGGGCAACGTGCCGGCCACGCGCCGCCACCGTTTCTTGACGACGTTTAACTATACGTTGCCTAAGCTCTCGATGATCTCGTCAAACCGGTTGGCTGACCTGGCACTCGGCGGCTGGACGATGTCCGGCGTGCTGTTGCTGCAAAGCGGCCCGTATCTGACGCCGACCATGGGCAACGTGACGGACCCGTCGGGCACCGGCCTCAACACACGCGCCAACAATCGGCCTGACGTAACTAGCACCTCGCGCGGCAACTTCGCTTCCGATAAGCGCACGGTAGATGCCTTCTGGGATCGCAGCGCGTTCACGATCCCGGCCAACAATATCGGCCGCTTCGGAAATGCCGCCCCCGGCAGCTTGATCGGTCCGCTGACGCGCACGCTGTCGCTCAAGATTCAGAAGACGTTCCAGATCATCGAGCGGTTGGCGCTGCAACTCGAAGGCTCGGCGGCGAACCTCACGAATACGCCGAACTTCGGCAACCCGAACGGCAACGCGAGCGTGCCGGCTTTCGGCCGCATCACGAGCACGCAGGGCATCGAAAACGCGGGTTCGCGCAACCTGCAGGTCGGCAGGCGGCTGATCTTCTAACGGTAACTGACTCCTAGCGGAAATCGGGCACCAGCCGGTCGCCTTCGCGCCGATTGCCACATCGTCGGGCAGAAGCCCGCGCCAATCTACGCCCTGGCACCCGCGCTACACTCATCGAGTAACTACTTTTGAGGCGGGCCCCGTCCAGCCGCGCCGGATCTCGAAAGGTGACTCATGAATCCGCATCGTCTTCCGCTCGCTGGAGCGCTCCTGCTGGCCGCCCTTCCTCTACTGGCCCAGCCGACTCCCAAAATCACCACGCCCAAAGAGGCCTTGGGGTTTAACATCGGCGATGACTACCAGATGGCCAATTACACCCAACTCGAAGCCTATTGGAGGAAGCTGGCGGCCGAATCCCCGCGCATGAAACTGGTCGAGATCGGCAAGACCGGCGAGGGGCGTCCGCACTACATGGCGATCGTCTCGTCGCCCGAGAATTTGAAGAATCTCGATAAGTACAAGTCGATCGTGTCGCGGCTGGCGCTGGCCCAGGGCGTCGACGAAACGCAGGCTCGGCAATTGGCCAGCGACGGCAAGGCCATTGTCTGGATCGATGGCGGGCTGCATGCCTCTGAGACCGTGGGCTCGCAGCAGTTGATGGAGACCGTGTATCAGTTAGTCAGCCGCACCGATCCCGAAACGATGCGTATCTTGAACGACGATATTATCTTGTTGGTGCAGGCCAATCCCGATGGCCAGGAGTTAGTCGCCGATTGGTATATGCGCGAACCGGATCCACTCAAGCGCAGCTTGAATAATCTGCCGCGCCTCTATAACAAGTACATCGGGCACGACAATAACCGCGATTTCTTTATGTCGGCGATGGTAGAGACCACCAACATGAATCGCCAAATGTTTATTGAATGGTTCCCGCAAATTGTCTATAACCATCACCAGACCGCTCCCTTAGGCACCGTGATTTTCATGCCGCCGTTTCGCGATCCGTTTAACTACAATTTCGACCCCTTGGTTCCGCTGGGGATTGAGTTAGTCGGTACGGCGATGCACAGCCGGTTAGTGGCCGAAGGCAAAGGCGGTTCGGCGATGCGCAGCGGATCGAGTTACTCTACTTGGTGGAATGGCGGCCTGCGCACGGTGACTTACTTCCACAACATGATCGGGTTACTCACGGAAATCATCGGCGGCCCCACGCCGATGGACATCGCGCTGGTACCCGACAAACAACTCCCTTCCGGCGACTGGCCGCTGCCCATTCCGCCCGGTAAGTGGCACTACCGCCAGTCGATCGACTACGAAATCACTAACAACTACGCCGTTCTGGACTTGGCGTCGCGCTATCGCGAGACCTTCCTGTTCAACCAATGGCGCATGGGCGCCAATGCAATTGCGCGCGGCTCCACCGACACCTGGACCGTCACGCCCAAGCGCATCGAAGCCTTGAAGGCCGCCGCGCCCCGGACACCGCCCTCCCGCCCGGCTCTCTCAACCGATTCGCCGACCTCCGGCGATGCGGCCCCCCCCGGCGGCGGCCGTGGCGCCGGCATTCCCGCCGACTTATATGCCAAAATCCTGCGCGATCCTAAGTTTCGCGACCCCCGCGGCTACATCCTCCCCGCCGACCAAGCCGACTTCGGCACCGCCACCAAGCTCGTCACCGCGCTGATGAAGACCGGCATCGCCATCCACCGCGCCACTGCCCCTTTCACGGTAGAAGGCAAGAGCTATCCGGAGAACAGTTGGGTCATCAAGACCGCCCAGGCCTTCCGTCCCCACGTGCTCGACATGTTTGAGCCGCAGGATCATCCGAACGACTTTGCCTATCCCGGCGGACCCCCCAACCGCCCCTACGACGTCGCCGGCTGGACCCTGGCCTACCAAATGGGCGTCAAGTTCGATCGTCTGCTCGACGACTTCAGCGGCCCCTTCGCGCCCGTCAAGGATCTCTCCGAAGTACCGCCCGCCAAAGTCACCGGGGGCTCGGCCGGCTGGCTGATCAGCCATCGCGCCAACGACTCGTTCATCCTGGTGAACCGCCTGCTGAAGGCCGGTTGCCAAGTCTACTGGATCAAGCAAGCCACGGTAGCTGACGGGCAGGACCTCGGCACCGGCGCCGTCTGGGTGCCCAAGTGCGCCGCCGCGCCGCCGATCCTCGCCGCCGTTGCCAAGCAGTTCGGCGTAGCCGCCTATGGTGTCGCCACTGCACCCAAGGGCGACGCCTTGCAACTAAAGCCCATCCGCATCGGCCTCTACGACCAGTACGGCGGCCTGATGCCTTCCGGCTGGACGCGCTGGATCTTCGAGCAATTCGAGTTTCCCTTTGAACGCGTCTATCCCCAAACCCTCGACGCCGGCGACCTGAAGAACCGCTTCGACGTCCTGGTCTTCGTCGACGGCGCGGCCCGGCTGGGCAACAACGCCACCGGCCGCGGCGGTGGCCGTGGTGGCCCGGCGCCTCCTACCGCCGACAGCGTCCCTGAAGAATACCGGGCCACCCTGGGCCGCATCACCGCGGACAAGACGCTGCCCCAACTCAAGAAATTCCTCGAGTCCGGTGGGCAAGTGGTGACCATCGGCAGTTCCACCAGCATGGCGGAATTGCTGGGCGTGGCAGTCAAAAGCGCGCTCACCGAGATGGGGTTCGACGGCAAGGAACGCGCCCTGCCGTCGGATAAGTTCTACATCCCCGGTTCGCTGGTGAAGGTGAATGTGGACAACAAGAATCCGCTGGCTTACGGCATGCCGGAGCAAGTCGACGTCTTCTTCGACCACAGCCCCGTCTTCAAGCTCCCGCCCGACGCCCAACAAAAGAAGACCTCCGCCGTCGCCTGGTACGGCGGCCCTGGGCCCGGAACCGACCTGCTCTCAAGCGGCTGGGCCTGGGGTCAGCAATATCTCAACGGAGGCACGGCGATCGCCGAGGCTTCGGTCGGCGAGGGCAAGGTCATCTTACTCGGACCGGAAGTCGCCTTCCGCGCGCAGCCGCACGGGACGTTTAAGTTCCTGTTCAATGGACTCTATTACGGCAGCGCGCGTGCGGCGGAGTTGAAGTGAGGTCGGCGTCGAAATTCTGTGAGTCGTAAGGGCTTGAAGTGCTGGGTCGGCCATCGTCGGCTGTACAATGAAAGTAGATATCTCGCGAAGTCACCATTACCCTCAGCGAAGACGTCTACCAGGGTATGCAAACTATCGCTGGCGACCGGACGCTCAGCGAGTTCATCGAAGAGCTGGCGCGCCCCGTCCTCGCCTAGGTGAGTCTCGAAGCAGAGTATCGGGAGATCTTGACCTTAATCGCGAACGTCAGGCGGAGGAATGGTCGGAAGCCCTGATCGGGGACTCCGTGCCCAGTGGCGGTTATGCTCCGAGGTGAGGTGTGGTGCGTGCCCCGCCGCGATCGGGTTTTGAATCGCCTCCAGGTTTTGCCGATCACCAGCCAAGTCGATTCGGGTTTATGCCCGTGAAGCCTTGGTCAAACTCAACGGCGAACCGCGCAAGGCAATGGCTGACCAGCTCGCGGCCGTCAGCAAACTCCGTTTCGGAAATCGACTGGGGGCTTTGTCGGGTCCAGACATGCAAGTGGTGGAAGCTGCAATCAGAACCCAACTGGCGCTGAGTCGCGCCGCGAATTGGAGCCAAGTGAAACCGCGCACTTTCTCAATGGCGGAACATCCATTGCGGAGGCGTCTTTTGGCGAGGGCAAGGTGTTTTACTCGGGCCGGAGGTAGCATTCCGGGCGCCGCCGCATGGCTTCCTGTTTAATGGGCGTTATTACGGCAGTGCGCGGTCCGCAGAGCTGAAGTAACGCTAGCGGTCTGAACTAAAGCCGATCTTCGGGCTGAGGATCAACGTCGGGGATGAGGTCAAGCGCCTGAAGAAATGACTCGCGGGAAGCGCGAGCAGCCCGCCGAGCCATATTGACCCGCACACCCACGCGATCGTTCAACGCCAAATGGATCACGTCCGCCACCGAAACACGTTCGTCGCTGGCCAGCCGCTGGAGCTGGTCCACCAAATCGTCAGGGAGAGAGACGCTTTGCATCACCCTTTCATTATCGCCAAAAACTGACCGGGCGTAACGACCCGTGTCCCGAGTTCGCTCACTGGGCCCAAATGACGTTGGTTAAAGGTCACGAGGTAGTCACATTGGCAGCGAAGGGCCAGTTCGAAAAGGAAATCGTCGCCCGGATCTATCAGATTGGGTCTCCAGCGGAAGAAGATGTTGTTTTCGCGCCCGACGGCGCATATCTGATCCAGGATTGCTTCAATGGTCGAAGGCGGAACGCCGAATCGCGCTCCTTCACGCAGGAGCAACGCTTCATACTCAAGGAACAAGGTCGTGGAGAGATTCAGTTCCCAAAGGCCATGAGCCAAGCTGCGCAGAACTTGGTGGGAAGCACCCTTGCGCGACCGAATCGCAGCCACCAGGACATTCGTATCGAGAACAACTCGAATCAATTGGCCAACTCTTCCCGAGGCTTAGTCATCGTTAGTAGCTTCCTTCTCTGGTTGGGGAACGGATCCGAAGGGACGTCGGCTTATAGAGTCCCAGTCGATCGACTGCCGAATCGAATCGGCGGAACGGCTATGGCGGGCCAGTGCGTAGGCGGACTTCTCGGGCGGCATGGGGCCAATGGCAATAACTTGGGGCACTCACGCTATTCTAACCGTCGATGCCTACCATCCCGATGAAGATGACCCGCCTGCACCCGGCAG
>JBBQQS010000138.1:0-10926 GCA_038215525.1 Bryobacterales bacterium | reverse complement strand
GCCGGCACCAGCTTTTCAGATCCCGAAAGCTTGCTCAGCACCGCGAGTCGCTCGTCAGGCACCGTGACCACGCCCTCGTTGGGCTCGATCGTGCAAAAACGATAATTCGCCGCCATCGCCTTGCGGGACTTGGTGAGCGCGTTAAAAAGCGTGGATTTACCCACGTTGGGGAGACCGACAATACCTGCTTGCATGAGGAAACTACTAGTGTAGCCAATCAGCCGGACCAGAGGTGCTTCCGGGCGCTCAGAGAGAAACGTTTACGCGTTCACCGTCAGTTGGGTATGCTGGCTCAGCATCGTGAGTAAGTCCTGGATCTCGAGCGGCTTCGCCAAGTAGCCGACCATGCCAGCCTCCTCGGCCTCATTGCGATCGCCGGACATGGTGCGCGCGGTAAGCGCAATGATCGGCACGTCACGAGCGTTCTCGCGCTGCCAAAAGCGAATGAGACGAGTGGCTTCGAAGCCGTCCATTTCCGGCATGTTGATGTCCATCAGCACGGCATCGAAAGGCTGCTCTTTGAAGCGATCCACGGCCTCGGCGCCGTTGTTGGCGATCACCACGGAATGTCCCAGTTTCTCGAGCATTCGGGAGGCCACCTTTTGGTTCACCCGATTGTCTTCCGCGAGCAGAATCCGCAAGGGACGCAAGTCCCCGCCGGGCGACGGCTTCGGTGCGGGGGCGACTACAAAGGGAACGCGGAAGAAGAAGCGGCTACCTCGGCCTTCTTCGCTTTCGAGCTCCAGTTGCGTCCCCATAATTTGCGTCAGTTTCGTGCAAAGCGCCAAGCCCAGTCCGGTGCCACCGAAGCGCCGGGTCAGCGACCCATCGGCCTGCCGGAAGGCTTCGAAGACCTGGGTCTGTTTTTCAGGTGAAATGCCGATCCCGGTATCGGTCACGCTGAACTCCCAGACGGACTGGGTCTCGCCAGTGGCGGGCAAACAAGTGGCCCGCAATTCGATCGAACCGGAGGGCGTAAACTTAACGGCGTTGTTCAGCAGATTCGTCAGGATCTGCCGCAACCGCAGCGGGTCGCCGCTCACCGCTGCATCACCCTCCACGAAGGTGCGCAATTCGAGGTGCTGAGCCGCTGCCACCGGCGTGAAGATGGCGGCACATTCTTCGACGACCTGACGCGGGCGGAACGGGAGGGACTCGAGTTCCAGCGTGCCCGACTCGGCTTTGGCGTAGTCGAGAATGTCGTTGAGCATCGCCGTCAGCCAGCGGGTGGAGGTTTCGAGTTCCTCGACGTATTCTCGTTGCTCTGGATCGAGGTTAGTGCGCGCAATCAGGCGGCTCATCCCCAGCACACCGTTCAAGGGCGTGCGAATTTCGTGGCTCATATTGGCCAGAAACTCGGTTTTGTGCCGGTTCACCGCCTGGGTTTGGACGAGGAGTTGCTCAATCTCTCCCTTTTGCTCCTGAATGCGGGCCGTACGCTCCACGACCGCGGCTTCGAGCCGGCGCTGGCGAGCCATCACCACGCGCATGCGCCAGTAGAGAAACAAGCGGACCAAGCCGAAGAGGAGGCCGGCCGCCACGGCCATGGCCCATTTGGTTTGCCACCACGGCGGCAGGATTTCGAACTCGTAAGTCGCCGGCTGGACGCTCCAAACGCCGGCGCCACTGCGGGCGCGGGCTTCGAAGCGATACTTGCCGGCCGGCAAGGAAGGAAACACCACTTGGGCTTGTTTCGCTTCCCGCCATTGGTCGTCGAAGCCAGCGAGCCGGTATTCCAGGCGGGTGCGGCCGGGCAATTGAAAACTGAGCGCGGCGAGTTCGAACTCCGCCGGACGTTGGGAGTACGGCAGTTGCAAGCCTTCCCTCAAAGCGGACTGGCCACCGAATCGAATACTCACAATCCGCACCGGGGGCGGGGTACTGGGTGCAGGGAGATGGTGGGCCTGATATCGGCTCACGCCCCGCGTAGTGCCCACCCAAACCGTCCCATTGGCGTCGGCCAGAAAGGCGCCGGCGTTCGTGTCGTCCCACGCCAGGCCGGCATCGCTGTCCACGTGCTCCATTCCTTGCGGGCGCAGGATGTCGACCCCATGGTCGCCACCGATCCACACCGCATCGCCAGAGGACGAGCGGCGGACGAAATGAGCCTTACTGGAACTGAGGCCACTCGATTCATCCCGATGGGTCCAGCCATGGGGGCCGAGCATTGAGATGCCAAACGCCTCCCGGTAGCAGATGACGATGCGGCCGGAGGCATCTTCCGTGACGCTGGCGACGGCATTGTTGCGCAGTCCGTCCTTGTCGGTATAGCGCCGCCACTCACCCTGACCGGAGCGGAGGTAAAGCCCCGCCGAGGTGCCCACCCAAATGCGCCCGTCAGCCGCCTCGAAGACGTCGAAGTACCAGGTATCGGCGGGGACGCCGGGCAGTTTCACCGCTTCGAAGACGGGGTTCGGCGTTTCTGTGCTGGCTTGGTAAAGCGCACGAAAGCCCGCCGCCCACAGCATGCCGGTGCGGTCGACATGTACGGCGAAGGTGCCTCCAGAGCGGAAGCCTTCCTTGACGCCAAAGCGGGTGAGTACATCGGTAGCCGCATCTACGCGGGCGACTTCCCGGCCGCTGGCCATCCAGACGTTGCCCCGCGGATCCTCAGCCAAGCGCAAGACCTCAATCGCCGGCAGCCCGTCCTTGCGCAGCCAGACCTTGGCCTGGCCGGCCGTGGGTGAGTTGGGGTAACGCACCAGGCCATTCTGCGTCCCGGCCCACCATCGGCCGCGCCGGTCACGCAGCATATGCCACACGGACGCATTGGGTAAACCATCCGCCTTCGCCAGCGTAGTCCAGTTGCCTTCTCCCAGCCAATGGGCGACACCCGCGGCGCCGGTGCCCACCCAGAGTGATCCTTCGCGGTCTTCGCCTACGCAGAGCGTGGCGTCCATAGGGAGACCCTTGGTGGAGTCAATCAGCGTCCACTGCTCGCGATCGAGAATCCACAAGCCTTGCTCGGAGGGCATCAACAAGCGGCCATGCCGGTCCTGGTGGAAGCCGGCCAGCGCCGAGGAGTGCGCTTCGATGTTGATGACGACGAATCGATCGTGGCCAGCATCCCAGCGGACAACCTGATCCACGCCGCGGGCCCAAATGCGGCCTTGACGATCTTGCAACAGCGCGTGCCAGCGGCCGTTGGGAGGTAAGCCCTCGGCTGCGGCGTAACGGACCAGCCGGTGGGGTTGGCGCCAATCGTCCATGCGGCAAATCGCTTTGGGACAGCCAAACCAAACGCGGCCTTGGGCACCCACGGTAACGCCGAAGGCGCCGCGCGGCTGCAGCCACTCAATGTGAGGCCGATCGCCGTCGCGGATGGCCGCCATGCCCTCGCTCGACGTAAAGAGCAGGCCGGCCCCCGGATGCCAAGCCAACAAACTGCCGGGCACGGTCATCACCGGTTTGCCGAAGTTCACCGCCTCGAAGCGATCGCCCCGGTTGAGCCGCCGGCGTGCGAGCCCCTTCTCTGTTGCCACCCATAGCGTCCCATCCGGCGTGGTGAGCATCGAAGTGATGCGTTTGCCGGGCAGACCCTCCGAATACAAACGAAAACGGCTGCCATCATACCGGAATAATCCGTTAGCCGTGCCGATCCACAAGAACCCATCCGGATCGCTTTCGATCGCTTGCACGGTCGGGTTGGCCAGACCCACGCTTTGGTCATAGACGCGAAACGGATACTGCTCGGCGCGTAATGCCGTGGCGGAAAGGACCAGAATCAGAGTCGATAGTAGCCGAAAGCAGCCCATCTCTAGGAGGGCTTATCGGCAAGGGGGAACTAAGTATGAGGCTACTGTTCGTCCCAAGCGGGGGTCGAGAGCCCATTTAAATCCCAGACGATATGTCCATCACGGATGGTGACTTCGCCTTGGAGTTTTCGGTCGCCTTCCTTGCGCGTGCTGTCGACGTCGACGAAGCCGAAGTTGCCACGCTGGAGGCTTAGAATCGTGAGGTCGGCCGGCGCGCCGACGGACAGATGGCCTAGGTCCTCGCGGCGAATCTGCCGCGCCGGAGCCCAGGTACTTTTCGCAATTACTTCTTCGAGTGGCATGCCGAGTATCAGGAACTTCGACATTACATTCAGCATGTCGCGCATACCGCCGACCATGGAGTTAATGTGTAAGTCAGTGGAAATTGAGTCGGGCCAGAGGCCTTGTTGGGTGGCGGGAATGGCGTGCTTCCAGACGAAACTGCCGCCGCCATGGCCGACATCGAAGAGGACACCGCGCTTCTTAGCCTCGGCGAAGAAGGGTTGTACTTTCCCTTGGGCGTCAAACATCGGTACCCGGTCGAGGAACATGTGCGTGTAAATATCGCCCTTCCGGAGTTTCTTCGTGACTAAGTCGCTGAAGGGCCGCTCCGGGCGGAAGACGCCGAAATCGACGATGACGGGGAGGCCGGCCTGGTTACCCGCAGCCAGGGCCCGGTCGACGGGGATCCACTCTGGCCCTTCGTAGTGGGCAGTCTTAAACCCAACGATGAGGCCGGGATACTTCTTGGCGGTAGCGACAGCCGCGGCGACGTCCATCAGGGTCGTATCCTGCTCAAGCGCGTGGGTCATGCCGGCTTTGACGATGCTGAGCCAGGAGAGCACGCGGGTCTTCGAACGGTCGATGATGTGTTCCTTGAACTCGGCAAACTGTAACGCCCCGGAACTGCCGCAGTCGACGACGGTGGTGACGCCCGAGCGAAAGGTGTGTCCGTCGGGCCAAACGCTGCTATCGCCGTTGTAGACGCCGGCCTTGCCCGTGCTGGCAAAGACATGGACGTGGATATCGATGAGACCGGGGGTGAGATAGTAACCCGGGGCATTGATAACTTGGGTGGCGCGCAGCGCCGGGATATTCTCGGCGACGGCGGCAATGCGGCCATCCTTGACCGCGACATCGAGCACGCGGTTGATGCCGTTCTTGGGATCAATTACCGTCGCGGACTTGACTAAGATGTCGTAAATCTTTTTCTCATCCGCAAAGGCATTAAAAAAGGTGGCGTAGAAACCGCCGGGGTCGGCATTGCTGGAGAATGTGAGGTTCGGCGGGGCCTTCACGGTTTCCTTGGTGCGGCCTGCGTCGGGCCCTTGCGTCACCACGCTCACCCGCGCGGGTGAGAAGGCGACAATGGCATCCACCATTGCCACGGCGGCGAGCGGATCCCAGGCGTAGAAGTAACGCTGCTTGATGAGGGGTTCATTCAGGCGAAACAGGTCGATCAGAAAGCGACCCAGCGGCGTCCCCATGGCAGCATCGGTAAATTGCTTCACGTAACTCATGCGGATGGGGACCCGGTTCGTGGCGTCAAGTGAAACGAGCCGGATGCCGCGGATCTTTTCGAACACCTCGGCAGCGGCGCGCGGATCGACATAAATATTCCACTCGGCCAGCTGATTGCCACCGGTGAAGACATTGCCGTCGCCTAAGTTGCCAGGTACCCGGACAGCGCCGCCCATGATCGTAAGTTCGCGGATGTTGGCCGCGGCGGCGGGTTGCTTGGCGATCACCTCGGCCAGATTGGTGAGCGGGCCGAGAGCCAGAATGCGGGCCGGTTGGCGAAGACGGTCCTGATAGTAACTCAGGGCACTGCGGATTTCAGGTTTCCTAGTAAGTGCGGGTAGCATGACCCCGGGTAAGTCGTCGGAGGTCTTGCGCCAGGCGGCGGGAAATTCGCGTTGGCCCTCCAGCGGGTTGGCGCGGCCTACGAAGACCGGCACTCGCTTGCCACTCAATTGCACCAGACGCAAGAGGTTGCGCGCACCGGCATCGACGTGGGCGAGGCCGTTCACGACGACGATGGCTTCGAGCTTCACATCGGGGCGCGCGAGCAGGAAGGCAATGGCCATGTAATCGTCGCTGCCGGCATCGGTGTCGACGATGATGGGTCCGGTGGCGGTGGCGGTCTTGGTGGCCCGGAAGGGCGGCTCCTCGTATGCCAAGGCGAGGGCGGTGAAGGTAAGAGAAAGTAGCAAACTTCGCATAATAATAGGTTACTTCTTAAAGTCACCGGCTTTCACGATCGAGATATCATCCGGGCGAAGATGTTTATTCATCGCGGCAGCAATCACTTCGGGAGTAAGAGCCATCACTTTCTTTTCGAACTCTTCATCGAAAGCCATGGTGCGGCCGTCGAAATCATGGCCGGCCAATTGTTGGGCGAGGCTACTATCGCTGGAGCGGCCGACTTGGCGGCTTTGAATCCAACCCGCATGGCCAGCTTCTACTTCCTTGGCGGTGAAGCCTTCTTTGAGGGCTTTGTTTACCTCTTCGAAAAAGGCGGTTTCGACCTTGGCGACGTTCTGCGGAGCGGCAATAGCGAAGGTCTGAAAGACACTGCTATTGTCGCCGCGGCGCGCGCTGAGGCCGGAGCTGACTCCGTAACTCAGTCCGTCGCGAACGCGGATGCGAGTGGCCAGCCGGGAATTGAGGAAGCCGCCACCCAGGAGGAAGTTACCAAAACTCAGCGCCGGATAGTCTGCATGGTCGTCGGTGAGATTGAGGCGCATACCGGCCAGGAAAACCGCGTTGGCTTTGTCCGGCGTTTGAAGCGTTTCATTCACTGGAGTAACTCGCGCATAACCGGTCTTCAGCATTTCGTAGGGAGAAGGGCTCTTCCAGTTACCGAACTCTTCGGCGAGGACTTTTTTGACGGCGGCAGGATCGAAGTCTCCGACGATGGCAATTTCGGCGTGCGAGGCACCGTAGAACTTCTTATGAAAGGACTGTACCTGATCCAGCTTGATGGCCTTGTAGCGATCAATCATGGCATCCACCGAGAGAACCGCGCGCGGGTCTTCAGCGGCGAAAGGAAACATCACTTGGCCGAGGCGCGTGCCGGCTTGTTGCTGCGGCTCAGACCGTCCGGCTTCCATGCCGGTGATCTGCTGTTTGCGGAGTTGTTCGAGTTCGGTTTCCGGGAAGGCCGGTTCCTTGAGTATCTCGGCGGCCAAGCGGAGCACGGCGGGCAGATTGTCGCGGGTGGTTTCCATGGAGACGTTCGCGCCCGTGGCAGAGCCGAATGCGTTTAAGCGAACCTTAAGCTGGTCAATCAAGTCTTGAATTTGTTGGCGGTTCTTCTTGGTGGTGCCGCGCATGAGTAACGAGCCGGCCATGGAGGCGGGACCGGCCTGCCCCTTGAGCGTATTCAGGGTGCCGAAGTGCAGGTGGATGACGGCCTGGACGGTGTTGCCGCGGGTCGTTTTCGGTAACAAAGCGACCTTGGCGCCGGCCGGCAGGGAGTAGCGCTCGGTGCGAGAGTCGATGTTGCGGGGCGAAGGGTCGAAGGCTTCGCCGGAGGCGAGGGCGACTTCGCCCTTATAGTCCTTGAGCGTGGCCGCCAAGTCGGTGCGGGCGGGAATCTCCGTGCGATCCGGCGTCGCTTCAGGGATAAATTGGCCTATCGTGCGGTTACTCGATTTGAGGTAAGCCTTGGCGACCCGCTGGACGTCGGCGGGAGTTACTTTCTTCAGGCGGTCGCGATCGAGAAAAAGAAGACGCCAATCGCCAATCGCCATCACTTCGCTGATGACTAAGCCGATCATGGAGGAGTTACTCAGGGCCATGTCCGTTTGCTTGATGATCCGGTTCTTAGCACGCTCGACTTCTTCCGCGCTGGGCGGTTCTTTGATTACGCCTTCGAGGGTGTCGAGAAGAGCTTGTCGCGCGGCGTCGAGCGAATCGGCCTTATTCACTACGGCACCGATCATCATCATGCCCGGCTCGTTCATCTGGCGGGCGGAAGCGAAGACCTGGGTAGCTTTCTTGTTATCGACCAAGGCCTTGTAAAGGCGGCCGGAAGGGGCCTCAGTGAGGATCCCGGAGAGCACATCGAGTACCGGCTGGTCGGGGTGGCCACCGTCGGGAGTATGAAACAGGACCATGAGAGCCTGATAGTCGCCGACACGGCGGACAACGGTGAGGCGTTCGCCCACTTGGGTGGGTTCGGTGGTGTAAGTGGGAGTCAAGACGCGAGTGGGACGCGGGATGGAACCGAAATACTCGGAAACCAGGGCTACGATCTTAGCTTCGTCGATCTTTCCCGAGACGGTAAGTACGGCGTTATCGGGCTGGTAGTACTTGCGGTAGAAGACTTGTAAGTTCTCGATGGGCACACGTTCGACGTCGGCGCGGTTGCCGATGACGGGGCGGCCATAGGAGTGAGTGGTGTAAGCGGCGGCCATGACGTGCTTGCTCAGCACACCCATGGGGTTATTCTCGGTGGATTCGAATTCGTTGCGGACCACGGTGAATTCTTTGTCCAGGTCAGCCTTGCGGATGAAGGAGTTCACCATACGGTCGGACTCAAGGTCGAGCGCCCATTTGAGGTTTTCGTCGGTCGCCTGGAAGGTTTCGTAGTAATTGGTACGATCCTGCGTAGTGCTGCCATTGGGGCTGGCGCCATGTTCGGTGAGTTCCTGCGGGATGTTGGTGTGCTTGGGGCTGCCCTTGAAGACCATATGTTCGAGTAAATGGGCCATGCCACCTTCGCCGGCGCCTTCATGACGGGAGCCGACCAGGTAGGTCATGTTGACGGTGATGGTGGGCTTTGAGACATCGGGGAAGACGAGCAGGCGCAGGCCGTTGGCGAGTCGATACTCGGTGATACCTTCCACGGACGTGACTTTGGTGACGCCCTTGGGAAGGGCAGGTTGAGCGGCGGCAAGGCCGGCGATGGCCAACAGGGCGATCAGGAAACGGGTTTTCATCGGTAATTCCTCACTACTGTCTAAAGCGCGAAACGAGTGCACACTGGGTCATTTTATTTATATGCCACCACCGCACTGGAGGGGCCAGCGAGTGGGATAACGGCGAAGCGTTGGAAGCCAACTTCGGTACACCAGCCGCGGAAGTCAGCGGCGGAGTAATCGAAGGCGTCGCCGAATTCGATCAGCATGTTCAACGACATCAGCAAGCCTTGGGTGTTTTGGCGGCGTGCATCGTCAATGATGGCCTCGACGACGATAAAGGCTCCGCCCGCGGGCAAGGCGTCGTAGACGGAGCGGATCAAGTGCATTTTCTTCTCAAGATTCCAGTCATGCAGAATCATGCCCATGGTGATCACGTCGGCATGGGGAAGGGGATCGCGGAAGAAGTCGCCGGCGGCGGTGGCAATGCGGCCGGTGAGTCCGGCGGCGGCGATATGTTTTTTTGCGATGGGCTCAACGGGCGGCAGGTCAAAGGAGGTGCAATGTAAGTGGGGGTGGGCCTTGGCTACTTCGATGGAGAGCACGGCGGCGGCACCGCCGACATCGCAAAGGGTTTTGTAAGTCGAAAAATCGAATTTGGCGGCCAGAAGTTCAAAGTTGAGGCGGGAGAAGCCGGTCATGGCATTGAGAAATTGCTCGAGCTTGGCCTGTTCGGCGTAGAGTTCTTCGAAGATGCCTTTACCGCCGCCCTTGGTTTCGTTTTGCGGCATGCCGGTGCGGAGGGCTTCGGGTAGATCGTTCCAGAATTTGAACAGCCGGGCGTTGAGCATGATGAGAATGCCGCCGATAAAGCGGGGGCTCTCCTCGCGCAAGTACAGGGACGTGGTGGGCGTGTTGGAGTAGACCGCCGCGGGGCCATCGCCAATGCGCTCAAGAAAGTTCATGGAGACCAGCGCGTCGAAGAAGTCGCCGATGCCGCGTGGGTGCAGGCCTAACTCGGCGCCGAGGACCAGGCCCGTGAGTTGACGGTCACCCAGCTTAGTAAACAGGCCGAATTCGACGGCCGTCAAAAGAACCTTTGAAGAACAGAAGGCGAAAGCGGTTTGGAGGATCGGGCTGGGGTCAAGGGGTGTCATAGAGCGGTTCCTAAGAATATATCAGGGTAAGGTTACCTGGATTTCAGTGTTATCGCCGAGAGTAACTTCGGCTTCCTTAGTGAGGTCGCCCAAGGTGACTTTGACGCGGTGGGTGCCTTTGAAGGCGCGCAGGGAGAAGACGCCGGTTTCGGAGGATTCGCCTTTTTCGCGGGTCCACCATTCTTTGAACAGGAGGCGCTCGTAAGCGTCCACCATGGGGCGCGGGGACCAATCGCGACGGTAGATACCGGCGCCTTGGGCAGCGAGCCAGTGGGCGCCGTCCCAGAAACCCCACAGGAGAAAGCCCTCCATGCGGGGGTGAGAGAAGGCGGCCGTAAGATAGTCGGCTAAGTATTGAGCTTGGGCGTCTTCGTCGCGAATGCCGCCGAGGACGACGTCGAATTCGGTGATTTCAAGGGGGAGGCCGAATTTCGCCAGATCGTCCCAGGTTTCGAGGACGCGGGGGATGGGAGTAAGTGGAGTGGCCATGTGGCCCTGGTCGCCCAGCATGGTGACGGGCGCGCCGTTGTCGAGTAACTCTTGAATGACTTTCAGAATGCTCTGGCGCTGGCCCTCATTGACGCCAGCGCGGGTATTGGAGATGTTGTAGTCGTTATAGACGAGCCCCATGTCAGGGTCAATTTCGCGAGCCCAATGGAAGCTTTTCCAGAACAGGTCGCGACCGTTGTCATTGAATACTTCAGTGTTGGTGACGGCTTCGTTGATTACGTCCCAGAGGACGACGCGGCCACGGGTTCTGGAGACGGAGTCTTTGACGCGGGCTTCGATGGCGTTGCGTAAATCCTGACCGCGTAAGTTGCGGACGCTGGCGGGCAAGTATCTGTAAGAGGGCCAGAGTAAGTTGTGGCCGCGGACGGGAATACCGTTGGCGGCGCACCAATCGAGCATCCGGGAGGCGATGGGGAAACCGTTGCCGTTGTTGAAGTTCCATTTGAGGGCGTTCTCGGGCACGGCGTAATTGAAGAGGCGTTTGATTTCGGCACGGTAGCGTTCGCCATCGGGCGTAGTAGCGAAGAGCGGCCCGTCGGCGATGGCGGTGCCGAAGCGGAAGGCATGGCGGGTTTGTTCAATTTCGACTTGAGCACCGGGAATGGGTTGGCCATCGGCGTCGACGACTTTGACGGCGAG